>JABMRG010000129.1 GCA_013202935.1 Candidatus Omnitrophota bacterium | reverse complement strand
TTTAACCTATACATATCCTCTTCAAGCTTGGGAAGCTGTCCTGTTGTTGTCATACTTGCCCTATTTACCAATACAGGTGGCCATACCTCTTTATAGCCATGTTTTGTGGTATGTAGATCTATCATAAAACTCATAAGTGCTCTTACTAATTTAGCCCCATCTCCTATAAAAAGGCTGAATCCTGCACCAGATAGCTTGGATGAGCCCTGGATATCTAGAATCTTGAGATTTTCTCCTAACTCTATGTGGGACAACGGGTTAAAGCTAAAATTTGGCATTTTACCCCACTCTTTAACCATCTTATTAGCCCTTGCATCTGGACCAATTGGCACGCTAGAATGGGGTATATTTGGGATGCTAATAACAATATTGCGTATTTTTTGGTCAATTTCACCCACTTTTGAGTCTATTTCCTTTATTTTCTGGGAAAGCGACTTCATCTCAGCTAATCTTGACTGAAAATCTCCCTTTTCTCTCTTAAGTTTAGCTATATCATCTGACTCCTTATTCCGCTTATTCTTAAGCGCATCGACCTCAGTCAGCAACTTTCTTCGTCTGCTATCAAGCTCAAGAAACTCATCAAGATTTAGGCTTATTCCACGGTCTGAAAGTGCCTTTTTTACCTTATCTGGATTTTCTCTTATAAATCTAATATCGAGCATAGATCCTCCCTATCCTTTAAGAACTCCTAAGGGTTTCATTCTGCATACACGTTTTGATATACCTGCTCCATCTACCGCATCAACTACTTCATTAACATCCTTATATGCGCCAGGGGCTTCTTCTACTATAGTACCCTTGCCTGATGCCATAATAGATATGCCTTTTGCTTCTAATTCCTGCCTTACCTGCCCTACTGTATAATTGCGAAAAGCAGCCTTCCTGGAAAGAGATCTACCTGCGCCATGGCATGTGCTTCCAAAGGTCTCATCCATAGCCTTCTGGGTTCCTGTTAGAAGATATGAGTTTGTTCCCATATCACCTGGTATAATAATCGGTTGGCCTGTTGCCTTGTAGTCCTGTGGAAGGTCCGGGTGGTTTGGCGCAAAAGCACGAGTTGCGCCTTTTCTGTGGACACATAAAAGTTTCTCCTTGCCATCTACATTATGCTTTTCAAGCTTCGCTATATTATGGCAAACATCATATACAAGAAACATGCCTAATCTCTCCCAGCTTTCGCCAAATATTCTCTCAAATGTAAGCCTGGTCAAGTGCATAAGACATTGCCTGTTGTTCCATGCATAGTTTGCAGCACATTTCATGGCCCCAAAATATCTTTTTCCTTCTTCTGAATTGAATGGCGTACAGGCAAGTTGTCTGTCAGGTACATCGATATTATATTTTGAGAGAGTAGAGACCATGGACTTTGCATAATCATCACATACCTGATAACCAAGGCCGCGCGAGCCAGAATGTATCATTATTGTAATTTGATCCTTTTTAAGGCCAAATACTCTGGCTTTTTCTTCATCATAAATCTCGTCTATAACCTGAACTTCTATAAAATGGTTTCCTGAGCCGAGCGTTCCAGACTGTTTTTTCCCGCGTTCATACGCCCGTTCAGATACAGCTGAAGGGTCTGCCCCTTCCATTGCGCCATTTTCTTCAGTATGGTCAATATCGCTTTCAGTAGCATAGCCTCTTGAAAGAGCCCATCTCGCACCTTTAACAAGAATTTTTTTCTCCTCTTTAACATCTACCCTTATATCACCTTTTGAGCCAACGCCTGCAGGAATATTACGATAAAGCGCAACTGTTAAATCTTTCAGCTTGGGTTTTACATCCTTCTCAGTAAGGTTGGTCCTTACTAATCGCACACCGCAGTTTATATCATAGCCCACGCCGCCAGGTGATATTACCCCACCTGCTTCTATATCTGTTGCAGCAACACCACCTATTGAAAATCCATAACCCCAGTGTATATCAGGCATAGCAAGTGAGTATTTTACTATGCCGGGAAGTGTAGCTACGTTTGCTACTTGTTGTGGTGCCTTATCATTCTTTATAGAGTCGATAAGCTTGTTACTTGCATATACAAGCCCATCTACACGCATACCAGGCATAGAAGATTTTGGTATGCGCCATCGATAATCATCTATTTTTTCTAACGGGCCGTTATATGTCTGGAGCATGATATCCTTTTCTATATATCGAATATAATTTCTGTTGCAAATTCGCCGTTCTTTTCTTTTATATTAAGATTATGAAAAGTAACGGCCTTTATTTCACGCTTTAGATTATGTCTATCTGGGTCTATTTTTTCGCCACTGGCTGTTGATATAATATGCGTATCATCCAGCTCAGTTATTACAAAATCAGTTAAGAGTATCTCCTTTACATTAAAATAATATAGAAGCTCTGAAAGCCAGTTTCTAAGGAGCTCATCTCTGTCTTTGGCCTCTACTCTTACTTCAAAAGAGCTCTCTGGTTTAACCAGGTTTATGTCTGCTATAAGCTCATACATAGCTTTTGCAGAATGGATAAAGAGCTCTTTAAAGCTATCTCCCCAGACCCTTATGCCTATATCTGCAGTATGTTCAAGAAACTCATAGTGTTTCATATAGTATTACCTATTATAAGATATTATAGTCAATTCTCCTGTTATACACAAGCAAATAAGAAGGGACGGTTCAGAAGAACCGTCCCACAAAGATTTTGAGCCCACCTTTATTGGTGGCTCAAAATTTGGTACCCCGCGCAGGGCTCGAACCTAACCTCACTTCGTTCGGTTTTAAAAGGAAACCCTGATGGTTTCCTTTTAATATTTTTCTTCCTTACGCAAGGAAGCTTACTTCGCCGATAGGGGGCCGCTTACGCTTCCCCCTAAAACCCCCTTGTAAGGTTTTCATCCAATCACGAGGTATAAAAATTTAAAGCCCGCCAATAAAGGCGGGCTTTAAATTTTGGTACCCCGCGCAGGGCTCGAACCTGCTACTCACGCCTTAAAAGGGCGTTACTCTACCAGATGAGTTAGCGGGGCCTTAAACCTCTATAAGCTCCTTATCTTTTTCGCTAAGGACTGCATCTATATCTTTAATATGTTTATCGGTAAGCTTCTGGACATGATCTTGGGCCTTAAAGTTTTCATCCTCGCTGACCAGTTTATCTTTTTCCAATTTCTTGAGATGCTCATTGGCATCGCGTCTTACAGTCCTTATAGATACGCGGCCATCTTCTGCCATCTTTTTTGTTATCTTTATAAGTTCCTGGCGTCTCTCCTCTGAAAGAGGCGGTATGCTTATGCGTATAACCTTACCATCGTTATTAGGCATAACTCCAAGATTGCTTTTTTGTATTGCCTTATCTATTTCCGCAAGACAGGATGGGTCCCATGGCTGTATTATGATTAACTTAACATCAGGGGCTGATATATTTGCAACTTGCTTAAGAGGCGTAGCTGTTCCATAATAATCTATATGTATGCCTTCGACAAGAGAGACAGATGCCCTGCCAGTTCTGACCATTGAAAATTCTCTCTTTGTGGCTGTTATTACCTTCTTCATATTTTCTTCTGTATTATGTAAAACTTCTCTCACAGATTTCATTTGAGTCACCCCCTGATAATAGTACCTATATTTTGGCCTGATACAGCCTTTTTTAAATTACCCTTACCAAAAAGATTGAATATAAGAATGGGAATCTGATTATCCATGCAGAGGCTTATGGCTGTTGCATCCATAACCTTTAGCCTTTTTCGTAATAGATCTATATAAGCTAGTTTTTTAAACCTCTTTGCCTTTTTGTCTTTTAAGGGATCCGCAGAATACACACCGTCCACTTTAGTTGCCTTTAATATGAGATCTGCATTTACCTCTGCTGCCCTTAACGCAGCTGTAGTATATGTTGTAAAGTAAGGATTCCCTGTGCCACAAACGAATATAACAACTCTCTTCTTCTCCAGATGGCGTATTGCACGTCTTCTTATGTATGGCTCTGCGATCTGACGCATATTTATCGCGGTCTGAAGACGCGTAAATACACCTTCTCTCTCAAGCGCATCCTGTAATGCCATGCCATTTATAGCGGTTGCTAGCATACCCATGTAATCTGCGATAGCTGCATCCATACCTTCTGCTGCTTCTGAGCCCCGGAATATGTTGCCGCCACCTATTACAATAGCTATTTCTATACCTAAACCATGTATCTCCTTTATCTGAGAAGCTATAGAACGGGTTACAGATGCATCTATGCCATAACCCCTGCCACCTTGTAGGGATTCTCCGCTTAGTTTAAGGATTATCCTTTTGTAAACCGGTTTTTTGTTCTTGGGGTGTTTCTTCATGCAGGCTCGCCCAGCTGGTAACGAGTGAATCTTTTTACTACTATATTCTCGCCTGTCTTTGCAATAACCGAAGTAAGCAGGTCCTTAATAAAGACCTTAGGGTCTTTTATAAAGGGCTGCTCCATAAGACAGGACTCCTGATAGAAACTATTAAGCTTGCCCTCGATTATCTTTTCCAAAGCTGCTTTAGGCTTATCTTTGCTCTGCTCTTTTATTATATCCTTTTCTTTCTTTAATGCCTCTTCGGGCACATCTTCCTTATTGGTATAGGTAGGATCTGCCGCAGCAATCTGCATAGTAAGGTCTTTTACAAAAACCTTAAACTCTTCATTGCGGGCTACAAAATCGGTTTCGCAATTTACCTCAACCAGCACGCCTATCTTGCCATTCATATGTATATAGGATGCTACTATGCCTTCTTTTGCTGCACGTGAGGATTTTTTGGTTGCAAGGCTAACTCCTTTTTTACGCAATATTTCAACCGCCTTATCTATGTTGCCTTTTGCCTCAGAAAGGGCAGTCTTACAATCCATCATACCGGCATTGGTCTTTTCTCTTAGCTTTTTAACTTTATCTAACATATATTACCCCTTCACTTCTTTCTTATCCTTCTGGTCCTGCTTCTCTTCTTTGGGTTTTTTACTCACCCTGGCTTTCTTTTTGCCTTCTATGATACTATCAGTCAATATAGACAATAGGAGCTTTATAGATCTTATAGCATCGTCGTTTCCTGGTATCGGATAATCTATACTGTCAGGGTCAGAGTTGGTGTCTATTAACGCTATAATAGGTATACCTAGTTTTTTGGCTTCTCTTGCAGCCGTGTCTTCTTTCCTGGGGTCAATTATAATAATCACTCCGGGAAGCTTTTCCATCGCAGCTACGCCGACTAAGTTCTTCTGCAGCTTGCCCCACTCTTTATCTAAATTAGCTCTTTCCTTCTTGGTAATGGCGTCGTAGCTACCGTCTTCTTTCATCTTCTCGATATCTTTCATCCGTTTTACACTACTTCGTATTGTAGCAAAATTTGTAAGCAGGCCTCCCAGCCACCTTTCTGTTACATAGAACATTTCACTACGCTGCGATTCTGCAATAATGGCATCTTTGGCCTGCTTCTTGGTACCCACAAATAGCATGCTTTCACCTTTTGAAGCAGCCTCAAGCAAATATGAACATGCCTCATCTATTTTGCCGGCTGTTTTCTCCAAGTCTATGATATATATACCGTTACGTTGCCCAAAGATATAAGGTGCCATCTTTGGGTTCCACCTTTTTGTTTGATGTCCAAAATGGACACCTGCCTCTAAAAGTTGCTTCATAATATCAGTAACCAATTTTTACTCCTCCTTTTAAATACTCTGTTTTTAAACGAACCTAGATTATATCATAAAAACTAATAGTTTCAAGTAAAATATAAACTCGTAAGGCTATAGGCCCATAAACTGCATTGTATAGAGTTTTTTATAGAGCCCGCCTCTGTTTATCAATTCCTGGTGCTTTCCTCTATCAGCAATCTTGCCTTTATCCATAACAATAATCGTATCAGCATGTTTTATGGTGGATAGGCGGTGCGCAATAACAAATACCGTCCTGCCCATCATAAGCCTATCTATGGCTCCCTGGACCAGTTTCTCTGATTCGGAATCGAGCTGTGATGTTGCCTCATCAAAGATAAGTATCGGAGGATTCTTAAAAATAGCCCTTGCTATAGCAAGTCTCTGTTTTTCGCCCCCTGATAGCTTAAAGCCCCTGTCGCCTATAATAGTATCGTACTGTTTTGGCATTTTCATTATAAAATCATGCGCATTAGCTGTTTTTGCCGCATCGATAACCTTACCCATATCAAAGTCTGACCTTCCGTATCCTATGTTTGCATTCACAGCATCATTAAAGAGTACTGTCTCTTGAGTCACAATACCAATCTGATCTCTTAAGGAGTCCACGGTTATGTCTCTTATGTCATGGCCGTCTATCTCTACAGAACCACTTATGGGATCATAAAAACGCGCTATAAGGCTTACTAAGGTTGTCTTTCCTGCGCCACTTGGGCCTACAAAAGCTACTACATTCCCTGCTTGTGCATCAAAAGAGATATCTTGTAATACCTCTTTCTCATCATACTTAAAGCTGATATTAGAAACTATGATATTTTTTGTAAGGGGTGGAAGCTTTATAGCATTCTTCTTTTCCTTTATATCCACCTCTGCGTCAAGTATATCAAATATACGCGTTGCTGCAGCAACTGCTTGTTGATTAACCGCGTGCACTCTGCTTAAGCGCTTGATGGGTTTGCCAAGTGTCAATATAAGGCCTATAAAAGCAGCTAATGATCCCACCTGCTGTTCACCCTCGATTACCTTCACCCCAGCAAAGACAATAATAGCCATAACGCATATCAGTGTGAAGAATTCTGATATAGGGCTCACGGCAAGGATCCTTTTGTTGGATTTCATAACCGATTTCTTAAATGCCTCATTCTGGCCTTTAAACCTTATGCGCTCATATGCCTCCATGCAGAAGGCCTTAACAATACGTATGCCTGATATGGTTTCATATAATATATTGTTAATATTTGCCATTGATTCCTGCGCTTTTCTGCTTATCTGTTTAAGGCGCTTACCCATCTTAAGCAATGGTATAACTACCAGAGGCATAACAAAAAGTATCAGGAATATGAAGATAAGGTCGATATTTGATGCAAAAGCAATAAATATTATCATGGCAAGCGTAAAAACAAAAAGGCAGGACTGAAATACAAGGTCGGTCAACCCCTCTGCTACAGCATCCTGTATAACTGTACTGTCGTAGGTTATCCTGGAAATAAGCGTTCCTGTCTGTGAACGTGAATAGAAACCCAACGAAAGCCTTAGCAATTTATCGTATATTATATTTCTTATATCGCGGACTACTCTTTGGCTTGTTTCACGCATAAAATACTGCTGGATGTAAGCAAACGTAAAGCGTAATACGAAAAGAACTAGCGCAACAGGTACAATCCTGAATAAGAGATTTTTTCTCGGCATGCTGTTTATGGTAGAAATAAGTTCAAGTATAAAATGAGGCACCCTATCCTCTACAATAGTTATATTCTGTCCTATTAACACTTTATCTATAAAAGGTATAAGCATGCTAAAAGATATGGGCTGAAGTGCAGAAGATAAGACCATAAATACAGCTGCAACAGCCAGTATCCACAAATGTGGCCTTACATATTTTATTAGCCTGAAGTATGTCTTCACCAGTTCTCCTTGAACCCAATTTAAGGTTTTGCTATTGTATCATACCAGTACTTCTTTGTCGAGCTTTTTATACTAATAGTTATACTAGCTAATCATATATAAGTTAGGTGGTAACCAGCAATTTCCTTCTATTTCATTGACCGCCTAGTTCTCACATGATATAATAACATTTCAAAGAAAGGTCTACACAATGTCTAAACTAAAGGTGGCGGTAATAGGTGTTGGTGCACTTGGCTCAATCCATGCAAAGATCTACTCCTCTATGGATAGCGTAGAATTGATAGGTGTATGCGACACTGATAAAGCAAGGCTTAAAAGTGTATCCAACGACCTAAAGACAGCCGCCTTTGCAGATTACCGTCAACTTATTGGTAAGGTAGATGCTGCAAGTATCGCTGTCCCTACCAAAGAGCATTACCATATAGCAAAGGACTTTTTAGGTAGCGGCGCACATCTTCTTATAGAAAAACCGATAACCCAGACTGTGAAACAGGCGGATGAGCTCTTGAATATAGCCAGATCCAATAAGCTAACCCTTGCGGTAGGGCATATCGAAAGATTCAACGCAGCTGTAGAAGCTATACAGAACATAAAAGGTGATATCAAATTCGTAGAATGTCATCGTCTTGGGCCATTTGTGCCGCGAATAAAAGATGTTGGCGTAGTACTGGATCTTATGATACACGATATAGATATAATCCTCTGGCTTATCAGGTCAGCTGTAAAGAGTGTTGAGGCTGTAGGGGTAAAGATACTTTCTAAGCACGAAGATATCGCAAATGCTCGCATTACCTTTAAAAATGGTGCTGTATGCAATATAACAGCAAGCAGAGTAACAGCATATACTATGAGAAAGATAAGAATGTTTCAGCCAAACGCCTATATATCCTTAGACTACGTAAAACAGGAAGCCGATATATACAGAAGAAGGTTGGGCAAGATTATATCACAGCAGATAGATATCAAAAAAGAAAAACCCCTTCAAAAAGAAATAGCCTCATTCCTGCAGTGTGTAAAAACAGGCAAGAAACCTCTTGCCTCAGGCGAGGAAGGCCGTGAAGCGCTTGCCGTAGCCCTGGAAGTGTTAAAGAAAATCAACAGCTAATATATAAATCAATGAAAAGAATACTTATCATAGCAGGTGAAGTATCAAGTGATATGCACGCCGCAAACCTTGTAAACGATATAAGATCACTTGATAAGGATATGAGTTTCTTCGGTCTGGGTGGTGAAAGAATGCAGGCGTCCGGTATCAAGCTCCTGGAAAACATAGTCCATCTTGCCTTTATAGGCCCGGGCGGATTGTTTAAGAGCTATATAGCACTTAAGAATATATATAATTCCCTTATAAAACATATCTGCGATGATCCTCCTGATTGCGCTATACTTATAGATTATGCTGAGTTTAATCTACGTGTTGCAAGAGAGTTAAAAAAGTTAGGAGTTCCTATAATTTACTACATAAGCCCTCAGGTGTGGGCTTGGGGTTTATGGCGGATCAACACTATAAGGCGCCTTGTAGATAAGATGCTGGTCTTTTTTGAGTTTGAAGAAAAGCTCTATACAAAACATGGAGTTGATACTACATTCGTGGGGCATCCACTTCTAAATATAGTAAAGCCTACTGAAAGCAAAGATGAGGTTTTAAAAAGACTCAGCATAGACAAAGACGCAAAGATTGTTGGAATACTTCCAGGCTCCAGGATCAGTGAGATAAAAACAATACTTCCTATTATGCTCGATTCTGCCAAGCTTATATTGCAGAGATATAAGCAAGAGCAAATTGAATTTGTACTTCCTCTTGCCTCTACCATAGATGAAGAATATATAAGGGGTATCATTTCTAAAACCAAGATTAATATAAAGATTATAAAGTCCGACGTATATAATGCTATAAGTATATGTGACTGTGCTGTTGTTACTTCAGGAACAGCAACGCTCGAGACAGCTGTTCTTAATGTCCCAATGGCTATAGTCTATAAGACCAATTTCCTCACTTATATCCTGACAAAGAATGTAATAAAACTTCCATTTATAGGCCTGGTGAATATAGTGGCTGGGGAAAAAATAGTGCCTGAATTCTTACAATATCAGGCAAGGCCTGATAGCATCGCAGAATATATAGTCAGCCTTCTTAAGGACAAGAACATTCTTTCTTCTATTAAGGAAAAGTTTGCTAAGATTAAAGACTCTCTTGGTGAGCCTGGAGCAAGTAGGCGTGCGGCAAGTGAGATTGTTAAATTTTTGCAACCATAGGCGGCTGCAATTTAAACTTGTTATTCTTTATTCTTATTCTTATATCTGATATAAATTCCTTATCAAAACCTTTTTTTACCAACTCCTTATTATCCAATCTCTTATCTATTATAAGAAATAAAAGCTTATCAATATCATCATAGGTATATCCTAGCTCGTCTTCATCTGTCTGGCCATCCCATAAACCTGCGGTCGGAGGCTTGTTGATAACAAATGAAGGAATGCCGATATCCTTAGCTAAAGACCGAAGTTGTGTCTTGTACAAATTGCCTATGGGGTTTAACGCCCAGGCACAATCACCATGTAATGTTCCATAGCCCAGAAGGGCCTCAGTCTTATTGGAGGTTCCTATGACCAGGGCATTATGCTTTTTAGAAAGGTCGTAGAGAATGGACATCCTCTCTCTTGCCATTTTATTGCCACGCCTTATATGGCATGTGCTTTTTTCCTTTTTAAAATAGGCATTTACCATGGGTGATATATCTACATGCTCTGTTGTGCTTATTTTAAGTATCCTTGCTATTTTTTTCGCATCAGCTACTGACTTCTTTGAAAATCTGCCATAGGGCATAAGCACACCTATAACATTATCCTTGCCAAGTGCTTTTACAGATAAGAACGCGACTATGCTGGAATCAAGGCCTCCTGATAAGCCTAGTATGACCCTGCTAAAACCTTTTGAGGCAACGGTCTTCTTTATAAAACTAATTAGCTTCCTACTCATCTCTCTCGACTTCATCTTATTCATGGGGACGTTTCACCCGCTCACAACCCTTTATCATGCAAACAGTTATGATGTTCACTATTACATTTTTAAAAGATAAGTTCCTATTCGTTAATATACAAAAAGTGTAAAGTGCGTTGACTTAACTTATTTGTTTTCAACAGGTTGCAAGTAGGTGAAACGTTCCCTATATAAGTAGGTGAAACCAAACACTTCTATGAATCTCTTACCTGACTGGTTCCCCGAGGCGAAGCCGAGGGAAACGTCCCCTATACTGCTATGACGGATATTCCTGCGCTATCTGCTTCTCTGATTACTTCTTCAGCCTCAAGCAAAAGCACCTTGCCAGCTTCTATAGCGAGAACTGATGATCTTGCCTCTTCAAGTGACTTTATAGTAGTAGGGCCTACAACAGGGACATCAAACCTCATGTCCTGATTCGGCTTTGACACCTTAACAACCACTGTCCCCTCGCCTGCAAGTTCTCCGGCTCTCTTTATTGTATTATCTGTTCCCTCAATAGCCTCAACAGCTATCACTGCTTTCTTCTTAACAACGACGGACTGGCCTATATCCAACCTGCCCATCTCCTTAGCCATCTTAAAACCGAACTTGATATCCTCAGATTCTTCTCTGCTCGGTCTTCTTTTGGTAAGCACTCCCTCCTTAGGCATCATGCCACTGACAAAAGTAGTTGAATCAAGCAGCTCTACTCCTGCCTCCTTGAGCCGATTGGCAACTGCTGAAAGCATGGTATCGTCTCTTCTGTCCATAATATTTGATATTACTTTCTTTGCCTCTCCATCAAGCCTCAGGCCCTCTCTTATTATTGTCATTTTGGATATTTTACCTGCCATAACCGCATGTTTGATATTCTCATCTTTGAAAATAGAAAGCAGCTTCTTGCCCTCGCCTAAGTTTACCCAGTAAGACTTGTCTACTACCTTCTCTATTCTCTCATCTGTTTCTGAATTGATGCATATGGCAGTTACGCCCACGCCATTTGTCTTTGCGGCTTTTGCAAGAAATAACGGAAAATTTCCGCTTCCTGCTATAAGCGCTATTTTATCTATTCTTTCCATTGGATTATCTGGCAATGCCTCGTTCTGAGGATTTTATAAAATTGACTAGATTCTTTATCTCTTCTGATGGTGGGAGCTCTTCTTCTACTCTCTTTAATGCATTCTTAATATTAAGCTTCATAGAAAAGAGTATCTTGAATGCCTTTTTGAGGCTATCTTTTGCCTCATCTGAAAAGCCTGCTCGCTCTAAACCTATAGAATTGATGCCGCATATCTTTGCACGCTGGCCATCTACCATAGAATAAGGGACTATATCCTGCACTACTTTTGAACACCCGCCGAGTATCGAAAGTTGGCCCATTCTAACAAATTGATGCACTCCCGCAAGGCCTCCGATAATAACACCGTCTTCTAGCACTACATGGCCTGCCAGTGTACCACAATTTGCTATTGTTACTGAGTTACCCACAATACAATCGTGAGCAATATGGCTGTACGCCATAAAAAGGTTATCATTACCTATAACTGTCTTTCCATTTTTCTCTGTGCTGCGGTTCATGGTAACATACTCCCTTATTGCATTATTGTTACCTATCTCTAAAAAACCTTTTTCACCCTTGAACTTCTTATCCTGACTTATGCTGCCTATTGACGCACCCTGAAATATTTCACATTCCTTGCCTATGGTTGTATATTCATTAATAGTACAATAGGGGCCTATCTTTGTTGCAGGGCCTATTTTGACATTTGTATCTATCACACTATAAGGGCCTACTGTTACACCTTCAGCCAGCTCTGCATCTTTAGATATTATAGCAGTATCATGTATATTTATCCCATTACCCATATTTAGTCTCCGAGGACAAACATAAGGTCTGCCTCTGCAACAAGCTTATCCTCTACAAAAGCCTTTCCGTGTCCCTGGCCTGTCTTTGTCTTAAACCTAGCAATCTCTATCTCAAGCCTCAATTGGTCTCCGGGCTTTACTATTCTTCTGAACTTTGCGTTGTTTACCGACATAAGATAAGCTATCTTGCCCTTATTGCTGGGGCGGCTTAACATAAGTACCCCTCCTGTCTGTGCAAGCGCCTCAAGTATAAGCACGCCTGGCATTACTGGAAAACTTGGAAAGTGGCCTGCAAAAAAATAATCGTTCTCAGTAAGGTTCTTTATGCCGACAGCTGCTGTATCACCAAGCTCAAGTATCCTATCTATCATAAGAAAAGGATATCTGTGAGGAAGAATCTTTTTTATCTCATCCTGGCCCATGATACCTTTTGGTATGGCCGGGGCCTGGATAGCTTTTCTTAAACCCTTCGATTCAAGTCTTTTCTTCTGGTTCTCTATCTCTTTAAGAAGCTGAAGATTTAACACATGTCCACTCTTAACAGCTACAACATGCCCTTTTATGGGAAACCCTAAAAGGTAAAGGTCGCCTATAATATCTAGTATCTTATGGCGCAGGAATTCATCCTCAAATTTAAGTGTGCCACTGACTATACCCTGTTTTCCTACAACAACAGTATTATCCAGTGACGCTCCTTTTCCTAATCCAAGGCTCCTTAAATGCTCTACTTCTTCTTCCAGGCAGAATGTCCTGCTTGGTCCAATCTCATTTTCAAAGGTTTCACTGTTTACCAAAAAACTTCCATACTGCGTCTTGAAATCTGTTGTGGGATAATCAAGCGTATAACTTACCCTGAAATTTACATCGGGCAATATGCCTAAAACAGAATCTCCATCCTGTATTAATATTGGCTCTTGTACAACAAAGTTTTTGCGATCTACGTCTTGTTCTACAATGGACGCTTTCTTTAGTATCCTTACAAAATCCTCAGCGCTTCCATCTAGGCCCGGAAGTTCAGGGCCATCCAACTCAACAATAATATTATCTATCTCAAGCCCACAAAGTGTTGCCAGAAGGTGCTCTATTGTCTGGATTTCTGTATCCCCTCTACCAATAGCGGTACGCCTTGGTCTTTTAGAAGCATCTACCAGGCTTGTTGTTGTTGCAGGTATAACAGGCCTATCCGGTAAATCTGTTCTTACAAAGCTTACTCCATTATTTACAGGCGCTGGTTTAAATGAGACCTTTATATTTTTGCCTGTATGAATACCCATACCCTCAAGGCTTGATTCATTCTTAATAGTGCGCTGTAATGCCATTGCTAATCTTTCTTTAGTAACTTATCCTTAAGCTCCTTGACTGCCTTAAACAGTTCAGGAAGCTTGCGTATATAGACATATAATCTCTTCTCATCCTGTATAGGCTTTACAGGTGAACCAAGTACTATAGAGCCCGCTGGTATAGATTTGCTGACACCTGACTGTGCTCCCACTATCGTATTGTCGCCTATAACAACATGGCCGACTACACCAACCTGCCCTGCCAAAATTACGTTCTTGCCAAGTTCGGCACTCCCAGAGATTCCTGTCTGTGAAACAATGATAGAATGAGGGCCTATTTTTACATTATGCGCTATCTGCACCAGGTTGTCTATCTTTGTACCCTTGCCTATACGTGTCTGGCCAAACCTTGCCCTGTCTATTGATACATTGGATCCTATCTCAACATCATCCTCTATAGCTACTGTGCCTGTCTGTGGTATCTTCTGGTGCACACCATCAACATTGATATAACCAAAGCCATCTGATCCTATAACAGTACCGCTGTGTATAACAACGTTGTCTCCTACTATAGAATTCTCGCGTATTGTAACATTCGGGTATATCCTGCAGCCTTTACCAATCTTTGTATTGGGGCCTATGTATGCATTCGCAGATATTACTGTATGGTCACCTATAACAGAACTATCTTCTAGAACTACATGTGGGCCTATACCAATATTTTTACCAAGAGTTACGTTTTTGGCAAGAATAGCACTTTTGTGTATGGACTTTGGAAGCACCGCATCTTCTCTATCAGGCTGGAATATAGATATGACCTTAGAAAAGGCTACGGAGGGATTTTCAGTACGTATTATAGGTTTGGGTGCTTCAGCAATATCCTTTGAGGTGACAACCGCAGAGGCGCCTGTTGTATTTAAGAGGGAACCATAGAGAGGGTTTGCCAGAAAGGTGATCTCACCTTTCCTTGCTTCCCTTATGCCGTTTACATTTGTTATCTCGACATCTCCGTTACCGATTAGTTCGCCATCGATTAAGGATGCTATCTCCTTAAGGGTTTTTCTAATAGGCACCATCTTATTTTTTTCTTCTGTAGCGTGAATTTAAAATATTTACTATCTCGCGGGTTATATCATAACCTTCTTCTGCATAGACAAGTATCCTGCTATTTAGCACTATAGTATAACCATTCTTTTTAGCATAATCTTTTATCACAACATCTATTTCTTTTAAGATCTCCCTTACCATGGTGTCTCTTTCTCTCCTGAGCTCTGTTTTTGCCTCTCTGTCAAAATCCTGTAGCTTGCGTATCTCCTCATCTATCTGAGCCTGCTTCTTCTCTCTCTGTTTCTCGCCCAGGAGTTCGAGCTCACTCTTTGAGTTCCTTATTTTTTCAACAACCCTCTCACGCTCTTTCTGCTTTGTTTCACTCTTTTTACCTAATGCCGCATCTTCGTCTTTTGTCTTATCGTATGAGTCGAAAACAGAAGCAACGTCTATATACGCTATCTTTACTGCATCAGCTGCCTGTGCATACTCAGAAAAAGAACAAAAGCCCAGCATCAATGCAACTACTAAAATCAAAACCTTGACCTTGACCATAGTAATTTTCCTCCTTTATTTGGCTTTTAGGTTTGGAAAATGTGGGGTTACTTTTTGTTTAGAATTTAGACGTTTCTATCAGAAACCTCTACTCATGTTGAAATGAAATCTTATCTTCTTCTTATCTCCAGGGCTGGCTTCATCAAGCGGATACCCTGCATCAACACTGATAGGGCCGATAGGGGTCTTTACCCTTACGCCAACACCGGTTCCTGATTTAAAATCACCGGCTTTAAATATGCCATAAGACTTTTCCCAGACATTACCGATATCATAAAATGTGGCTATCTTAAAATTTTTAAATATAGGATATGTAAGTTCAGCATTACCTATAAGCATCGACTCACCACCAATGGGGTCATTTGTTACTGCGTCACGTGGGCCTATACTTCGTTCTTTATAGCCTCTTACCGTATTTGCGCCTCCTGCAAAGAATCTCTCATAAAGGGGGACGGACTTGGTATTGTCATACTCCTCAGACCATCCTGCCCGACCTTTGAGTTCAAGCACCAGTTTTTTGTCATAGATCTTATGGTGGAAAAATTGGTCTGCTAAAGCTATTGCTTTATAGAAGTCTTTATCGCCTCCAAAGAGCCCTCCGGCATCTTCTCCGGTAATAGATAATATATGGCCTTCTGTGGGGTTATATCTGTTGTCTGTAGTGTTACGTGTAAGAGTAAGGCTAAGGCTGCTTATGATGTTCTTGCCTTCCTCATCTTTAAGCGCGGTTGTGGCATCTGATGAGACATCTGATATCTTAACGCTCTCAAGCCTGTATTTTAGGTCTGCGCGATCATAGTCGGTAAATTCCTTTCCAAACCTTAAGTTTCCTCCCGTTCTCCTTTCAGCATAACCATAACCAAGCGATGTTTTTTTGTCTCTATCAAAATTAAAAAGATCAAAACCAAAAAGATAAGGATATCCGAATATCCATGGTTCGGTAAAACTCAAAATATAGTTCTGCCTGACAGAGCCAACTTCTGCTCTTATATTCAAAATCTGCCCCGCACCGGTAAGTGTCGGAAAATTCATTATATCAAAATTACGTTGTGTTACCTCTACAAAACCCAACAACCTGTCAACAGAACTATATCCGCCACCGAAACTAAACTCTCCTGTCTTTGCTTCCTTAACGCTTACAACCAGATCTTTCTTATCTGGTGCCTGAGTCGGTTCTGTATCAAAGATAACCTCATCAAAATAACCAAGGTCATAAAGCCTCTGTTTCGACTTTTTAAGTTTTTTACCATCAAACCGTTCTCCCGGATAGAGCCTGAGTTCTCTTCTTATAACCACGTCTTTTGTCTTTGTGTTGCCGGTAATCCTTATCTCATTGAGATAACTTAAATCTCCCTCTTTAGCCCGGTATTTGACATCGATAGACTTCTTATCTTTATCTAAAGCAGTAATTGGCTTTATATTGCATGACATATAACCTCTATCAAAGTAAAGTGTCTGTATAGAAATAACATCGAGGCGTAGATTGTTTGGGTTATATGGCTTACCTGTTACCATCTTAAGTTCTTTTCTTATGTCTTTGTCGGTAACAATCTGATTGCCTTCCAATCCAACGTTTCCTACAAAATACCTAGCACCTTCTTTTACCGTTATATTGATATATATGCCTTCTTTTGTTTCGTCATAATCTATTTTGTTGGTTGCCTCGACATCTATGTAGCCTTCATTCTTATAAAATGCCTCTAGCCTAAGCATATCCTGATCTATCATCTCTTCATCCAGAACTCCTGATGTAAAGAGGGTATCCGGCCTTGTAGCTATTACTTTTAAGAGCCTCTTATTGTTAAACGCGTCATTGCCTTTAAATTCAATCTTTTTTATTTTGTATCGCTTCTGTTCATCTATCCTTATATAAACTATAGCCTTATTGGTTTCGACATTTACGTCTACATCATAATCTATCTCAATAAGTGGAAATCCTTTCTTTTGATAGAAGGACTTTATCTTTTTGATATCCTCAGAGAGCCGTCTTCTGTTTAATACATCTCCATCCTTGGAGTCTATCTGCTTCTTAAGCGCCTCCTCTTTATAAACCTTATTACCTTCAAATACAATCTTATCAATCAGAGACTTCTCTGAGACAGAATATATAAGCCTTATGCCTTCTTTATACTCCTCTACTTCTGCGCTTACATCTGTAAAAAACCCAGTGGCATATAGTCTCTTTATATCCTCGTTAACCGCTTTTTGCAAAAATCTGTCACCTTTCCTTATCTTGATCTTAGAAAGTACCGTAGTTGTGCTTACTACTTTATTACCTTCAATCTCTATGTCTGTAATTTGTCCAGAGGTCTTGGTTTCTGAATCTTGAGCATAGGAGGAGCCTGCCAAAGGGTGAAAGAAGAGTATAATTAGAAATATTATAGTAAGTGATGAGGAAAATAAGCTAATCTTATTATTCATATTATTATTCCTTATTAAGCATAATCTATCATATAGCCTGGGAAATGTAAAGAAAAATGAATAGAGCCTGATAAATAGGTATCAAGCACTTCTTATGTCATAAGAAGTGCTTTGCATTTAGACCTCTACCTCTTCTTCTGTCAATTCTGCGTGGCGTCGTGTCAGGTTCTCAAATCTAGTGTATTCCTTAAGGAACGCCAGGTTCATTGTGCCAACCGGCCCATTTCTCTGCTTTGCTACGATAATTTCTGCTATTCCTTTGTTTTCAGGTGTAGGGTTGTAATATTCTTCTCTTAAAAGTAAGACAACCAGGTCCGCGTCCTGTTCTATGGCGCCCGATTCTCTTAAGTCTGAAAGCTGCGGCCTTCTATCGGCACGCGCTTCCACCGCCCTTGAAAGCTGGCTTATAGCTATAACAGGTGCATTTAGTTCACGTGCAAGTGCTTTTAAAGAACGTGATATTTCAGATATCTCCTGTTGGCGGTTATCTCCGCTGCTGATGCTGCTACGCATAAGCTGAAGATAATCAACAATAACCAGACCTATATTATGCTGGCTCTTAAGACGCCTCGCCTTTGCCCTTAACTCAAGGGCAGAGATGGCAGGTGTATCATCGATAAATATAGGGCTTTCGGCAAGTTTTCCTGCAGAATCCGTAAGTTTCGGCCAGTCACTCTGTGAAAGAAAACCTGTTCTCACCTTATGAAACTCAACCCTGGCATGTGAGCAGAGCATTCTCTGTGCCAGCTGCTCCTTTGACATCTCGAGACTGAAAACAACAGTGGGTATTTTTCCCGCAATTCCTGCATGCTCTGTTATGCATGTAGCCAGCGCACTCTTTCCCATAGAAGGCCTGCCAGCAATTATAATCAGGTCTGAAGGTTGAAACCCTGCTGTCATTATATCAAACTCATGAAATCCGCTTGGAACGCCTGTGATATTCTCTTTTCTTTGATACAGGCTGTCTATAGTTTCAATGCTGTCTTTTATGACCTCCTTTATAGGTATGGATGAAGATTCAGCCTTTTTGGTCGTTATATCGAATATCATCTTCTCAGAACGATCCAGCAGTTCTTCCGAGTTGCTCTCTGCTTTGTATGCCTCTGATACAATCTCAGTTCCTGTTGTTATTAGAGAACGAAAAACATATTTTTCCCTGACTATTTTTGCGTAATGTTTTATATTGGCAGCCGTGGGCACAGTCTCTGTTAATGACGCGATATAAGAAGCTCCTCCCGAGCCATCAAGCTCTTTTCTTTGCTTAAGAAGTTCCGTTGTAGTCACAAGATCAACAGGTTTGTTCTGACTGTATATCTCTACTATAACGCTGAATATCTTCTTATGGCTATCCTTGTAAAAACAACTCTCTTCTAAAAGCTCTATAGCCTGGGATATGGCGTTCTCCTCAAGCAGCATAGAGCCCAGTACAGCCATCTCTGCCTCATTGCTTCGCGGTGGTAATTTCTCTATCAGTTCTTCTTTTTTCGCCATCTTATTATCCGGTCTTTTAGTTATTCGATTTTAGTTTTTACTTTTTTACAACCCAGACCTTTACGCGTTGGCTAACTTCAGGATGTAACTTAATATTTACGTAATATATACCTAGTTTATGTATCTCTTCTTCCAGTGTAATATCTTTTTTATCAACCAGGATATCCTCTGCCTGAAGCGCTTCCGCAATATCTGCGTTGGTTACAGCCCCAAAGAGCTTATCATCTTCACCGGCAGTCATTGTTACGGTACAAGATACTGCACTCAGCTTCTCAGCCAGTTCCTGCGCTTTCTGTTTCACAGCTTCTGCTTTCTGTTCTTTTAATTTGCGCTGTGCCTCTATCACTTTCAGGTTTTCTGGGGTAACCCTAAGTGCAAGATTTTTGGGGATAAGGTGATTTCTTGCGTAACCATCCTTAACCTTTATGACATCTCCTGCCTTACCTATTTTCTGCACATCTTCTCTAAGTATAATTTCCATATTATTTGTTTCCTTTATCTATTCTGCCACAAAGGGTAGAAGCGCCATAGTGCGTGCACGTTTTATCGCCCTTGCGATTTTTCTCTGGTGTGATGCGCAGTTGCCTGATATGCGGCTTGGGGTTATCTTACCCTGCTCAGTTATAAACTGCTTTAACAGCTCTGCATTCTTATACTCAATCGTTATGCTCTTATCCTTACACAACCTACAGCCTCTGGGCCCGAGGCGAAATCTCATGTTTCTTCTGGGCCGCATAGGGCCTTTTTTGTCTCTTCCAAACTTTCCTGTTCTTTTAACTGGCATATCTCTTATCCCTTCTCTTTTAATAAACTAAATACTAGAATGGTACCTCATCGCGTCCTTGCGTATCTCCTTTTGCAGTGTTACCCGGAGGCAAAGTCCCCGAAGGGGGCAAATCTATATCTGGTACTATGTCCAGTGGTTGCTGTCCATTCTTGCTTCCTTCGGCTGTGACAGGCTGGCCCTCTTTCCTTGGCCTTCCAAGAAACTGAACATTGTCGGCAACAATCTCAACTGCGCTTCTCTTCTGTCCGTCTTGGGCCTCCCATGTCCTTGTCTGCAGCCTTCCCTCAACAAAAACCGAAGATCCCTTGCTGAGATATTCACCACACGTCTCTGCTCTTCTTGCCCAGACTATAACCCGCATAAACGCAACCTCCTGTTTCTTCTCACCCGTCTGTAGCGTATAAACCCTGTTAGATGCAACTGTAAAACTAGTAACAGCAGTACCATTAGGAAGGTAGCGTAATTCAGGATCACGTGTCAGATTACCCATAAATAAAACTTTATTAAAATTAGCCATCTTTTTACCCTTCTCTTTTAGTTTTCTGTAGACCCAGCGCTTTCTACTTTCTTTTTTGCAGCACCTGGAAAGAGCTGGGTAAACATAAACCGTAAAACATGCTCATTGAGCTTTAGATCTGAGCCAAGAGCCTTAATTTGGCTTGGCTCTATTTTAAGCTTGGTAAGATAATATATGCCCTCTTTAAATTTACCAATCTTGTATGCTAGGGCCTTTTTACCCAGTTCATCCGCACCCTCTATTTCTCCTTTATGTTTCTTAATATTCTCTTGCAGTTTCTGGTAAATATCCTGTAGTTGTTCTTTTTCAAGGTCTGGTTTTAAGATCAATAACCCTTCGTAGCTCTTCAATGTCTCCTCCATGTTTTAGCGATTGTACACATTCATCGCCTTGTCAATGCCATCTCTGATCCAGCATTCACAGGCATCCGCAGCTTCTACTATAGACTCTTTTACTATACCAATCTCATCCGACTCAAAATCAGAGAGAACATAATCAGAAAGATCGTCTATTTCCGCCTCTGGTTTTATGCCTACTCGGAGCCTGGGAAATACGCTACCCCCCAAACCCTTTATTGCTGATTCTAAGCCATTGTGGCCACCGGCGCTTCCATCTGGTCTTATTCTTGCTGTGCCAAGCGGAAGGTTTATATCATCACATATAACAAGTATATTATCAAGCGTTATGTCAAGCTTTCTTATGTATCCCCTAATACAGCTCCCTGATAAGTTCATAAAAGTGTAAGGCTGAATCAGGATACATTTTTCACCATATTTTTTAAATTGTGCTTCTTTTGCGTTACCAAAGAGCTTCTTTTTCAGCTTTGTATTATGCCTTTGTGCAAGCTCATCTACTACACGAAAGCCCACATTGTGACGTGTATTTATATATTTTGTGCCTGGATTGCCAAGGCCAACAATTAGTTTCACTTTGAATCTATTCTTTTTTGTCCTGCTTAGCTTCAGGCTCAGGTGGAGCTTCTTTACCTTCTGCTTCCTTTGCTTCGTCTTCAGGCTTCTTCTCTCTTATAACTTCCGGCTCCTGGGCTTCTCCTTCTACTACTTCTTCTTCTACTACTTCTTCTACGCGTGGTGCCATAACAGAAATAACTGTCTGCTCTGGGTCACTAAGAACAGTAACTTCTTCAGGAACCTCAAGATCCTTTACCCTTATCGAATCTCCTATCTTCAATTCCTCTACATGCACGTCTATTTTTTCAGGTATCTGCGTAGGAAAGCACTCTATCTGTATCTCTTTTATAGGATGATCAAGCACTCCCCCATCGACCTTAACTCCTTCTGCTTCTCCTTTTGCCTCAACAGAAACGTTTACAGTAATCTTCTCGGTTAGTGATATCTCATGAAAATCCACATGTAAGATATTGCCTTTTATAGGGCCGTATTGTATATCCTTGATAATTACAGTCTTATCTTTAGTTTCGCCTTTATCAGCGTCTTTAATCTTTAAGGTAATTATTGCGTTTTCTCCTGCTGATGTATGCAAAATGTGAAACAGCTCTTTACCATCTACCTTAAGTGGCAGAGTATGTTTGCCTTTTTTATAAGTAACTGCGGGGATTATGCTTTCTGCTCTCAGTTTTTTGTTAAATTGCTTACCATGTTCCTGTCTGGTTTCAGCATTCAGTATGACTTTCTCCATATGATTTTCTCTCCTATCCTAGTTTAAAATATTCGTCATCATCCGTGTCGGATTTATTTTTCTTATTTCCTGGTGCTTTAAACAATATACTTATAGACTCTTCCTTGTGGATCCTGTATATAGCATCTGCCAACAAAGACGCTATAGATAGCACCTTAATATTGGGCAGGAGCTTTTCCTTTGGTATGGGTATGGTGTCAGAGACGACCAGTTCTTTTAATGCGCCCTGTTTCCTTAAACGCTCAATAGCAGGCCCGCATAGTAGCGGGTGGGTTATGGCTGCAAAGATCTGCTTTGCGCCTTTCTTTTTAAGGGCGGTGATGGCCTCTGTCAATGAACCTGCTGTTGCCACTATATCATCTACAATAACTACGTTTTTGCCTTTGACCTCACCCAGGATATGCATAACTTCTGCATCCACATCATTTCGCCTTCTCTTGTCTACTATTGCAAGACCGGCATGCATTCTTTTGGCATAGGCGCGGGCCATCTTAATGCCTCCTACATCCGGTGAGACAACCGCTATATCTTTAATTTTTTTCTTTTTAAAATAATCTACAAATGTATTAACAGCAAAGAGATGGTCAAGCGGTATATCAAAAAAGCCCTGAATCTGTCCTGCATGTAAGTCAACTGTTAAAACCCTGTCAGCACCGGCTGTGGTAATAAGATTAGCCATGAGTTTTGCTGTAATAGGCACACGTGGCCGGTCTTTTCTATCTTGTCTTGCATAACCATAATAAGGAACAACCGCTGTAATGCGCCTTGCAGATGCGCGCCTTAGCGCATCGATCATAATAAGGAGTTCCATCGCACTTTTGTTTACAGGAGGGGCTGTGGGCTGTACAACAAAAACATCTTTTCCCCTTACATTCTGCCTGATCTGGATCTTTATCTCTCCCTCGCTGAATTCTGAGATTAAGCTATCGCCGAGAGAAACCTTAAGGGCTTTACAAATGTTCTGCGCTAATTTCGGGTTAGTATTTCCGGAAAATATGACGAGGCCATCTGTGTCTTTCATGCCGCTTCTCCTTGCTTTGGTGATCTATTTATTCTTTTTTTTAATTAACGGTTTTGCAGGCACGCCTACCACTACGCTGCCTGGTGCCACATTTTTGCCTTTCACAACAACGCTGCCGGCACCTGTCATAGCCCTCTTTCCTATCTTGACAGGCGCTACTATCGTAGTCCCGCTTCCTATAAATGCGCCGTCGTGTATAACTGTTTTGTTTTTGGCCTTGCCATCATAGTTTGCTGTTATTGTTCCGGCGCCAACATTGACATCTTTGCCAATTATTGTATCGCCAAGATATGTATGATGCTTGGCTCTGGAGCCTTTGCCGATCTTTGACCTGACAACCTCAACGAAGTTTCCTACTGCTGAATTATTTTTTAAGACCGTTCCCTTCCTCAGGTGTGCAAAGGGCCCTACCTTACATTTTGCTCCTATAAGAACACCCTCTTCTATGACTACAAAAGGATATATGACCGTATCTCTACCGATCTTTGCCCCGCTATCAATATATGTGCTTGCAGGATCTTTTATCGTAACCCCTATATCTACTAAGTGCTCAATGGTTCTTCTTCTCAAAATCTTCTCTGCATCGATAAGGTCACTTCTCCTATTTACACCAAGCGCCTCATCTATATCGGTTGTTGCATAAGAGTTTATCTTATAGCCCTGAGTATAAAAATAGGCTATTATGTCTGTAAGATAAAACTCGCCCTTTTTCTTATTCTTCTTTATTCTTTTTAATCCTTCAAAGAGCTTTTTGGAGTTAAAACAATATGCGCCAACATTGATTTCAATCTTAGAGTTTTGAGTTTTTAATTTTGAATTTTTAATATCTGCATGCTCAACTATGCCGCATATATTATTATCGTCTCGTATAACCCTGCCGTATTCTTTTGGGTCATCTGTTACTACTGTAAGTATGGTCGCAACTGCTTTTGAAGAACTATGTTTCTTGGCCATGCCTTTTATTGTAGAAGCCCTTATAAGGGGGGTATCAGAATATAAGACTAAGATATCGCCATTGAAATTTTTAAAATAGTTACTAGCTGATTTTACAGCATCTGCTGAACCAAGAAGCCTCTTCTGCCTTATAAGCTTTACCTGTTCTTCTGCCAAGGCTTTTTTTAGTAGTTCTATCTTATAGCCACCAATAACCACCGGGCATTTGACCCCGGTTCTCTTAACCGCCTTAAGCAAAAAATGTACCATAGGTTTGCCAGAAAGTGCGCATAATGCCTTTGGCATAGGCGATCTCATGCGTATACCTTTCCCAGCAGCAAGTATTATAGCAGATGTTTTTTTCATCCCGGACGAACTTTCGGGGTTGCTCTTTTTATGTTTTCGTTTGGGGCTCATGCGACTTTCTTCTTTTTAGGAGGCTTGCGTATCAACTCTGGCTTCTCTTTATTACGTATACACTCTCCTGTAACAACGCACTCGCTTACTTCACTCTGCGAAGGCATCTCATACATCACATCAAGCATCGCATCCTCAAGAATAGAACGGAGTGCCCGTGCGCCTGTCTTCTTTTTAATAGCACGCTTTGCTATCTCTTTCAAAGACTCTTCTTCAAAGTTAAGTTTTATGCCTTCCATATCAAAATACTTCATATACTGCTTTACCAGCGCATTCTTTGGTTTAGTAAGCACTTCTATCAAATCTTCCTCTCCCAAAGGATTAAGTGTAGATATTACAGAAAACCTTCCTATAAACTCGGGTATCATTCCAAATTTTAGAAGATCTTCAGGCTCAACCTGTTCAAGCAACTTGCCTAATAGCTTCTCTCTCGAGGCCATAGCTGCCTTAACATTAAAACCTATCTCTTTTTTGCCGATTCTTTTTTCTATAATCTTCTCTAAGGTACTAAAAGTTCCTCCACATATAAAGAGTATGTTTGAGGTATCTAATTTTATATATTCCTGCTGGGGATGTTTTCTGCCGCCCTGTGGTGGAACATTGGCCTCGGTCCCTTCTATTATCTTGAGAAGGGCCTGTTGTACCCCTTCACCGGATACATCTCTTGTTATTGAAACATTATCTTGAGTCTTGCCTATCTTATCTATCTCATCTATATATATAATACCGTATTGAGCGCGGTTTAGGTCATAATCGCAACTCTGTAATAATCTCAAGAGGACATTCTCTACATCTTCTCCAACATACCCTGCTTCTGTAAGGGGTGTGGCATCACATATAGCAAAGGGAACGTTCAGTATCTTCGCCAGGGTCCTGGCAAGAAGAGTCTTTCCGCTTCCTGTAGGGCCTATAAGAAGCATGTTGGACTTTTCCAATTCTACATCGGAATCCGAAGCGTCTGAACCAGGCCGATTGACAAGCCTCTTATAGTGGTTGTAGACTGCAACAGAGAGCTGCCTCTTTGCCCTTTCCTGTCCTATTACATATTGATCGAGCTGCTTCTTGACAGATACGGGTTTTGGCAGCTCCTTCATATTCATGAAAGGCTGTGCTTCTTTCTGGCCCTTCTGGTCTTGGCGTGTTAATATCTGGTAGCAGAGACGTATACAGTTGTCACAGATATATACACCTGGACCGCTAAAGAGCTTCTTTATTCTGGATTTGTTTCTTCCACAAAATGAACATTTATCCATAAGAGATTCCTATAAAGTTAAATATACGGCTACTTTGGCAATCTGGCTGGCGGAGGTGGATTCGAACCACCCCTGACGGCTCCAAAGGCCGTTGTGCTACCGCTACACAATCCGCCAACTATATAAACTTATCCTACATCTACATCTGTAGCATCAAAAGGCTCATGGCTTGGTGTAGCTTCTGAAGGCTCCTGGCTTGGTGTAGCTTCTGGAGGCTTGTGGCTTGGTGTAGCTTCTGGAGCTGGCCGCTGGACTGCTGGGCTATCTTCTTCTACCTCATATGCTTCCAGGACCTTCTTCTGTATCATCTCTCTGCACTCTGCAGTAATAGGATGAGCTATGTCTCTGTGTTCTGACTGACGCTGGTTTCTATCATCACTAGTTGCAGGCGGAGGTGCTGCTGGCATGGCAGTAGCACACTGGCCGCAATATTTACTCCTTGCCGGATTCTTAAAGGCGCATTTCGGGCAAGCTTCCTTTATTTTACGAGAAGGCATAGCTACAAAAAGGCCTTTATTGCCTTCGATTACCTTAATATTTCTTACTACAAAACAGTTGTCAAATGTGATCGTGGCAAATGCTTTCAGTTTCTTATCCTCTGAGTTTCTCTTGAATATCCTTACTTCTGTAATATCCATCTTACAAATACTCCTTCCATCTGCTTGAAGAATCTAAACAACCTTGGTTAAGACTGTTTGCCATTTACCTTCCCTTCTTATCTTTTTTGCCGCCTCTATCGCCTCCTTTCTTACGCTAAATAGACCAAAGATAGTGGGCCCGCTTCCTGAAAGCAGCACCCTGTCTGTATATAAAGACATCTCTTCCTTTGCCTTCTTTATAATAGGGTATAAGGGAAGAACTATCTCCTCAAATCTATTGTAAAGGGATGAGGCTAGAGCTTCATCCTTGCATTTGCCTGCTAAAATGCGGGCTAATATATTAACATTCACAGCCGGTTTTGTCAATGGTAATCTCACTCTATTATATATAGTCTTAGTGTATACTCTTATGTTTGGTATTAATAGGAGTATATAAAAAGACAAACTGTTGCTTACTTCTTTAAGCCTGTCTCCTACACCTCTACCAACTGCGCAGCTATAGCCTGATATGAAAAATGGCACATCTGCGCCTATTGTTTTTGCGAGCCTTAGAATATGCCCGGGAGTTGCTTTGAGCCCAAACAGCTTATTGATTCCCAATATAACAGAAGCAGCATCAGAACTTCCACCGCCAAGGCCTGCTGCTACAGGTATCCTTTTCTTTAAAGCTAGCCTCACTCCTTTACTCAAGTTAAACTCTTTTATCATGAGACGGGCTGCCTTAAAAGCAATGTTTGCAGGCCCTTTAGGAAGGTGGGGATAAGAACAATTAAACACTACTCCTCTTGGTATAATGGATACCTTTATGCTGTCATATAGATTAATTCTTTGGAATATGGTAACAATGTTATGGAAGCCGTCTGAGCGCTTGTTTATTACATCAAGATATAGATTAATCTTGGCAGGTCCATTGAGAGTTATGGATCTCATCTTTTACGAAGCACACTCTTGCATGCTAAGGCTATATCGTTTGGCATAAGCTTGAGGTGCTTCATAAGCTCCCATGGTGTGCCCGATTCACCAAACCTATCATCAACACCTACCATCCTAACGGGCACAGGGTGCTCCTGGATTAAGACCTCTGAAACAGCGCTTCCCATGCCACCTGCTAGAAGGTGCTCTTCTGCAGTAACTATAGCCTTGGTCTCTTTTGCAGCTTTTATTATAGCTTCCTTATCGATAGGTTTTACTGTATGTATATTTATTATACGAACGCTTATGCCCTCTTTCTCCAACTCCTCTGAAGCCTTAAGCGCATGATATACCATTACTCCACAGGCTATTATAGTAAGGTCTTTGCCATCCTTTATGGTTGTGGCTTTACCTATCTCAAATTTATCATTCTCATTAGTAAGAATGGGAAGTTTTTCTCTTCCAAGGCGAAGATAGGCAGGGCCATCTGTATAATAACTGGCAATAGTCGCTTTTTCTGCCTCTATCATATCGCAAGGAACAATGACTTTCATGTTGGGAAGTATGCGCATAAGGGCTATCTCCTCTAACGCCTGGTGAGTTGCACCGTCACCTCCAGTAAGGAGGCCTCCATGTGTACCACCTATATTTATATTCAGGTTCATATAAGCTACAGATACTCTTATCTGCTCCCATGCCCTTCCTGTAGCGAAAACACCAAATGTGCAGCAGAAAGGCACTTTGCCTGATAGGGCAAACCCTGCAGCTGTAGACATCATATCCTGCTCTGCCACACCAAATGAGAAGAATCTCTCCGGAAACTCATCCTTAAACCAGTTTGCGCGTGTAGATTCCGTAAGGTCAGCACTTAATACAACTGTATTCTTATGTTCTTTGCCTAACTTTAGTAAGCCTTTTCCATAACCATCTCTGGTTGCTTTCCAAGTTGATTTATCTTCGTTAATCAATTTTTACTCCCTTTTTTCGCCACCTGTTGATCTCATTCTTGCCTATTTCTACTCTATTATTGTCGAATTTATTAAAAACTTCTATTACCTCGTAATCCTTAAAATTATAAGCATGCACTGTATATGAAATCTTTTGCAGGCATAACTCCAATACCTGATCATGCCAAGCCTTACCATGTATAAGCTCACTCATAGGAAGGCCTTCCCTTGTTATGTCAACTGTAAATTTGAGCCTACCTGCTTCAAGATTGCCTTCACATGCTGCTAATTTGAACTTTCCGATGAGCATCTCATTATCTCTAAATTCCTCAGTAATCCTACGGGTTGCCTGGTCTATTATAAAGTCACCGGGCTTTACCTCTTTCAATGTAAAAGCACCAAGCCATGCATCTATTATTCCCTGCGGATTGTATCGTAAATCATAAAACATCCGTTTAGTGAATTCACCGCGTGATATATCTCCATAAACAAAACGCCTAAGGTCCTTTGCATACCTGGTTATAACCAGTTCAACTCCGGGCACACCCTTATCATAAGTAATAACAGTGTGAAAGTCTATCGACTTGTCACTGCTCAATACTACGCGTGAAACACTAAGCATAACACCATCTACTTTCTTAAAAGCTTCAGGAGTAGGCTGGAGTGTCTCCTTATCAAAGAGCCCCTCAAGTGGAATGCGTACGCCCAGGGTTTTACCCTCGACCTTTACCTCTACATCTACCCCATACTCTTTCTTGCACATCCCTATTACACCATCGACCATTGTCTCACGGGTATATGTAGGGGCGCAAGATGTAACTGCGGCCAATGTAAAAAGAACGAGGATTATGAGCTTGCTATTTTTCACTCTATTTAGCTTTGCTTTTTCCAAACTCTTTAAATATAGCTTCTATATCATCAAACTCGAGTTCTTCTTTTTCAAGAAGCTCTTTTACAATTCTTTCTACAATATTCCATTCTTTTTTAAGTAGCTCATCTGCATCCTTAAGACACTCCTGCATTATGATTTGTGTCTCATTATTTAGTTTTTCTTTTACGCTATCTGATAATTGAAATACCGGAGGTGTCGTAGGGCTTGCTCCATATAAAGAATAATCACCAACCATACCACTTTCTCCCATACCAAAAGTCCAAACCATATTATGGGCTTTATTCAATGAATTTCTGAAATCTTGACTCACGCCATCAGTAGTAGTACCATACTTTATTTTTTCTGCAGCGTATCCAGATAGACTTACCTTTATATCCGCTATATATTTTTCTTTATTATGGCAATGTAGCTCTTCTCTTGGCTGATGCATAACTACGCCAAGGTATCCCTTGCGAGATATGAGTGATATCTTAAATACATCATCTGTAGGATGCAGTAGGTATAGTGTTATAGCATGGCCTGCCTCATGATAAGCAGTTGCCTCTTTTTCTTTCGGTGTCATATATTTTTTGTGCTTAACGCCCCAATCTATTCTATCCATAGCCTCCGACATATCTTTATATGTCACAATATCCCGCTTGTTTCTTGTAGCTATCAGAGCTGATTCCTTTACAATGTTCATTATATCAGCAGGGGTTTTGTATACTGCCTGTCTTGCCAATCTCGCAACATCTAGCTCCTTATCATGCCTTACCTTGCTTAAATAATATTTAAACAGCTTCTCCCTGCCTTCAAGGTTTGGCTTATCTATATATACCTTTCTGTCAAACCTGCCTGGGCGCTGAAGAGCTGTATCGAGTGCATCTTCAGGGGCGTTGGTTGCTGCGATAATTATCACGTTTTCTTGCTTGTCTTTTAAGCCATCCATCTCAACAAGGAGCTGGTTCTGGGTAGTATTCTTCTCCTGGCCTCCACCAAGATAGCTATAAGAGCGGCCTGTTCCGATAGCATCGAGTTCGTCAATAAATACTATACACCCGCCGTGTGCTTCTGCTAAGCGTCTTGCCTGTTTAAATAATTTTCTCATCCTGCTTGCGCCTACACCAACAAATATCTCTGCAAATTCACTCGCAGACATCGATATAAACGGTATGCCTGATTCTGTTGCCATGGCCTTTGCAAGATAGGTCTTTCCGCAGCCAGGGGGCCCCGTCATAAGAATACCCCTTACGATCTTGCCGCCTATCTGCTGCAGCCGGCGCCTGTCTTTTATAAGCTCTACGACCTCCCATGCCTCCTCTTTTGCCTCGTCTATACCTATTACATCGTTAAAAGTAACAGCTACCTTCTCACTTTTGACAAGGTTCTTCCCCATCTTTGCAAATCCACCTCTAAATACTGTCATGTAGAGATAGACAAACATTAGCGCATGCACTGCCCCTAAAAGGAGTGTAATGGGCATCTGCGCAAGCGTCATATGCCTGTAAAAAGACTCAAGGCTTGCTAACCCATAAACGGCAGCTATTACTAGACTTATTACCGCAGTTATAATAAGCACCTTAACCCAATGATCAACGAAAAACATCTTGATTCTTTTATGTAGTCTCATTTTTTCACCTCGTGTTATGTCTACTACTCTAGTTCTTTTAAGGCCCTGGTTAGCTCGTCGGGCTTGGGAGCTATACCGTGCCATTCTGCTTTGTTCTCTATAAAAGATATGCCTTTGCCTTTGGTTGTATGCGCTAATATAAGGGTAGGTTTTTCTTTTACCCCGGATGCCTCATCCAAGGCATCCATAATCTGATTAAAATCATGGCCATCTATCTCAATGCTATGGAAGCCAAATGAGTGCCATTTATCCTTTAAAGGTTCCAGCCCCTTTACATCGCACAAGAAACCATCTATCTGCAACTTGTTAAAATCTATAATTGCACACAAATTGTCCAGCTTATAATGGGCAGCTGTCATAGCCGCTTCCCATACCTGGCCTTCGTTTACCTCGCCATCACCTAGCATGCAATATACCCTGGTATCTTTCTTATCCAGCTTAGCAGAAAGTGCCATGCCATTTGCTATAGAAAGCCCTTGGCCTAAAGAGCCAGTTGATGCCTCTAATCCTGGTAACCCCAGCTGGGGGTGTCCTTGCAATAGAGAACCTAATTTTCTTAATGTCTTAAGTTTTTCCTTTGGGAAAAATCCGAAATGTGCCAATACCGCATATAGCGCCGGGCATCCATGGCCTTTGCTCAAGACAAACCTATCTCTATTATCCCAGTCAGGTCTTTTTGCATCATATCTTAACGTATAGGCATAGAGCGTAAATATAATCTCGACACAGGAGAGTGAACTGCCTGTGTGTCCGCCGCCTGCCTCTGCTAGCATATTAAGAATATCTCGTCTTAAATCTTTTGCTTGTTCCTCAAGTTTTTTCAAATCTGGTCTTTTCATCTTTTTGTCCTTAGTTTCTCCTTTACGCTTTTGTCTTTGGGGTCAAGCTCTAAAGATTTTTTCCATGCCTGTCTTGCTTCTCTACTCTTGCCTCTTCCGTAGTATATATCTCCGAGGTGGTCATATAAGACAGCGTCATCTCCATACAGTTTGACAGCTTCCTTTATAAGGCCTTCTGCTTTTTCCAGTTCACCTTTTTTATAATAAGCCCAGCCTAAACTGTCTATAAACGCGCCGTTTTTTGGTTTTATCTTTAGGGCGCGTTCTATAAGGTCTATGGCTTCATTCAGATTTTCATTATCTTCGGCATGCATATACCCAAGATAATTAAGTGCTTCAGCATCCTCCGGGTTCAGTTCTATGGCTCTTTTCAAATACTCCTTTGCCTCTTTTCTTTTACCCATACGTTCATGGGAAGAGCCGAGATAAAAATAGCCTATCTCATATTCCGGATTAAGTTCAACGGACCTTTTAAAATAACGAGCAGCCTCTGAATATTCTTTATTTTCTAACTGTATAATCCCTAAGAGTAAAAAAGTATATGGCCTCTTGTCATTATGTTCTAATGACTTATTTAAAATAGAGAGCGCCTCTTTAGCCTCCTTCTTGTCAATATAGATCTCCGCAAGGCCCAAGTATGCTTCGTCTGCCTCTGGGTTCCTATCCAGGATACCCTTGTATTCTAAAACAGCCTTCCCATAATCCTTGCTTCTATAATAGAGCCTTGCGAGCCTAAGGCTTAAAGATATATTATCAGGGGCTATCTCCAGAGCCTTCTTATAAAAGCTTAAGGCGCCCTTATAATCTTCTTTTAGCTCAAATAGAACACCTAAAGATATCAGCGGTTCCAGATAATCAGGGCGTAATTCAAGGGCTTTCTTAAAATTGCCTTCTGCCTCTTTACCTTTATTCAGCTTTAAATATAAAAGACCAAGATTAAAATACAGATATGGTGAAAACTCGTTCTCCTCTAATAATTTCTCATATACCTTTGTGGCTTCATTCAGGTTATCTTCAAATACATGTATGTCAGCCAGGGAGGAAAGTGCGAGTATGTTGCCGGGTTCTTGCTCTATTATCTTCTCATATTGCTCGGTTGCTTTATTTATATCTTTTTTATCTAAATAAAGAATCGCCAATAAAAAATGTGCGTTCAAGCTGTCAGGATTAAGCTCAAGGACACGGCTTATATGCTCTTCTGCTTCATCATACTCATTAAGCCTTATGTGGACAGAAGCGCGTTTAAGGTACAACTTCTCTGAATCAGGCAGATACCTTTGAGCCTTCTGGAACTCGTATGCCGCTTCTCTGTATTGTGCCTGATTCTCAAAAATAACACCCATAAGATAATGGGTGTATATGCTTTTGGCTTTTTCTAATTTTGGACTTTGCTCGTAACCTAAAAAGAAATCACGCGGATTCCATATCTTTCGTAAAAATGTGAATATAGAACCATGCTCTGGATTTTCCTTGTTTGTCTGATATAATGTTTCTGCTTCGGATGTGTTTATACTGATAAAATGTAAACCAAAAGATAGAACCAGTAAAGAACCCTTAGCAAGTATCGACTTTCTCAACATCAAATTAAGATTTTCTCTTCTTATGCCTTGATTTTCTCAGCCTCTTGTTTCTTTTGTGCTTTGCCATCTTTTTGCGTTTTTTCTTTTTACCACACGGCATATATACTACTCCTTGTTTTAATAAATCGCTTTGTTCAATGGATACTCAATAATCCCCTGCGCACCTGCACGTTTTAATGCAGGTATTAGCCTCTTTACCTCTTCTTCATCGATAATAGTATCTATATCAAGCCAACCCTTATCTGCAAGGGTAGAGATGGTAGGCTTTTTCATGGCAGGCAGAAGTGAAAGAATACGCTTTAGATTGGCTTTTGAGACATTCATCTTAAGCCCCACTTTAGACTCTGCGAGAATAGCACCCTTAAGCAGCATCGATAATGCTTCCATCTTTGCTCTCTTCCACTTATCCTTCCATGCCTTTTTGTTCGCTATCAGTTTTGTAGTCGAGTAACATACTGTATCTACAATACGTAACTTATTTGCGCGTAGGCTTGAGCCTGTCTCGGTAATCTCAACTATAGCATCTACCAGGCCTGCCGCTACCTTTACCTCTGTAGCTCCCCAGCTAAATTCAACGTCGGCCTTTACTTTATTCTTTCTCAAGAATGCCTTTGTAACACCTACGAGTTCAGTGGCAATGCGTTTACCCTTAAGGTCTTTTGTTGAACGAATCTTTGATCCCTCAGGTGCTGCTATAACCCATCGCACTTTTTTCAGGCTCTGTTTTGCATACTCCAATTCCTCTACGTATTTTATATCAGAGTTATTCTCCCTTATCCAATCTTCGCCTGTGATGCCACAGTCTAAAGCTCCATCCTCAACATATCTTGACATCTCCTGCGCACGTATAAGTACAGGATCAAGTTCTGCGTCATCAATAGAAGGAAAATAGGACCTGCTGCCTACGTTTACATTAAAACCTGCCTTTTTCAGTATCCTGAACGTCGCCTCTTGCAGGCTTCCCTTTGGAAGGCCTATCTTAAGTATTTTTGCCATTTTTAACCTCTTCTGCTATCTCTTTTATTTCTTTTTTTCGTTTTTGTCTCTTATATATCTTCTTGCTATCCTTGACCCTCGTCTTAGGGTTGATGCTCCAACGTTTTCTTATTTTTGGGGCTTTGGAAGAGTTTTTATCCATATTATTGACAAAATTGCTTCTATAATATACATTTTTTTATTCTTATTGTCAATATAATACTAATAGTGACTCGCCCATATCACTTTTTCTTTTTTGTAAGGTCTCGCAACATCTTGACTGCCTTATCTGCTGAGATGCCATCATGCACAATAGCACGTACTGCCTTGATCATTGCTACAGGATATTTTGATTGGAATATATTTCTTCCCATATCTACGCCAACAGCCCCTCTTTTGACCGCATTAAAGGCGAGTTTTAATGCATCGTTTTCTGGGATTTTTTTGCCACCGGCAATAACCACAGGTATAGGAGATGCGCTAACAACCTTCTCAAAGTCTTCACAATAATAGGTCTTTACTACTTGTGCGCCCAGCTCTGCAGCAATGCGGCATGCCAAACTAAGATATCTCACATCCCGAACCATCTCCTTGCCAACAGCTGTAACCGCCAATACAGGTATACCATACTCCTGGGCTTCGTTGATAAGATTTGATAACCCCATAAGTGTCTGATGTTCATATTTGGAGCCGACATAGATAGAGAGGGCTACCGCTGCAACATTGAGGCGTATGGCCTCTTTTATAGAGGTAGTAATCTCCTCATTGGATAGATCGTCATTTAATATACTATTGCCACCGGATACCCTTAAGACTATTGGCACAGAAGTTCCTTCATCTACCGATGTACGCAATAGGCCTCTTGTAAGCATAAGGGAATCAGCATACGGAAGAAGCGGCTCTACCGTCTTCTTGGCATTCTCTAATCCACTTGTCGGGCCTAGAAAATATCCGTGGTCTACAGCAAGCATCACTGTACGTCCTGTATCAGGCTTTATTATCTGACTTAAACGATTTTTCATTCCCCAGTCCATATCTTCCTCCTTGTTTATTTTTGTGGTTCAATAATTACTTTAATAGACTCATTCGCAGTCTCAGTTACAAGCTTAAAACCTATATGCGCTTCTGCCAGCGGCAACCTATGCGTAATCATCTCTTTCACATCAACTTTCCCACTAGCAATAAGACCTAATGCTTCTATATGCTCGCCGGGAGTTGCAGCATAAGAGCTTGTGAGTGTTACTTCGTTGCGCCAAAAAACATCATTTACTGTTAGTGAAATAGCAGCATCTTTATCGGAAGCAGCAAAGAAAAGAATCGTTCCTCCGCGTTCAACCGATTTAAGCGCCTGCAATATAGCTGCTTTGGCACCGGTACATAGGATTACCAGGTCTGCTAATTTTCCGTCGTTAATGCGATGCAGGCAATTAGGCAGGTCCTCTTTGGCATGAATTGCACCATCAGCTCCAAACTCTTTGGCTTTTTGGAGTCGATAATCATTAATATCTGTAGCTATAATTCGTTTTGCCCCCAGGGCATGAGCCAACTTCACATGAAGAAGGCCTGAGATGCCGCTACCAAGGACCAGAACGGTTTTTCCTTTTTGCATTTCTGCCAATCTTTGCCCACGCAAGACACATGCTAATGGCTCGGTAAATGTTGCCTCTTCGTAAGAGATACTATCTGGTAAGGGATAAACGCCTTTTTGCACGTTAATCTCCGGCAACCTGATATATTCAGAGAATCCTCCGGGGTAGAATTTAGTCTTGCGCAATGTTTCACAGGTAGTCTCATGCCCAGATAGACAATAATGGCACTCTTCGCAAGGCACATGGTGGGACGCAGAGATCCTATCGCCTACTTTAAAGCCCTCAAGCCCTTTTCCAACCTTTACTATTTCGCCTGCTATCTCATGCCCAAGCACCAGGGGCACCTTGTCAATACGATACCACTCCAACACATCGCTTCCACAGATGCCGCTTGCATGTACACGTATAAGAAGCTCACCTGGCTCAATCTCCGGTATTGGCACCTCTTCAATGCGCACATCACTATTGCTATAATACATCGCCACCCGCATCTTATCTTTCATATCGATAAGTTTACCATATATAGTAAAATTTGTAAATATATGAGTGTAAAAAGAGGGGGTAGCAATCTCGCAGGAACGTAAAAATTCCCCACCGTGGAATTTTTACTCCGTTTTATTTTTTGCTCTCGCCTACATGTTAACATGGGCGAACCATGGCCGCAAAAAATAAAGAGGTCCTGCTATGATTGCTACCCCTTCTTTTTTATTCATTAGTCTAAGTTTCTTAGTTTACAGTGTCAGTGATATAAAAAGCAGCCATAGCATTTTTTAGCATTTTTCAAGGCAGTGTCAATGAGCGCGCCTTAGCGCGAAGCAAAAACTATGTCTGAGCCCATCGGTCGAAGACCGAAGGGCGAGTTGTTTTTGC
>JABMRG010000128.1 GCA_013202935.1 Candidatus Omnitrophota bacterium | reverse complement strand
GTATTAAAGCCCTTAGCAGAGATAGCCCCAGATATTATTCATCCAGTGCTTAAAAAATCTATTAAAGATCTGCTCAGTGAGCAATCCTTAGAGAATAATATATCTAGTGAAGATAGTCAAGATACCCAGTAAACTCTCCTCCCTATCAAGGCGCATGAAGGAGAAAGGTAAGCGAATAGGTTTTGTTCCTACAATGGGGTATCTGCATGAAGGGCATCTTTCACTTATAAAAAGGGCCCGCAAAGAAAACGAGATTGTTGTAGTAAGCATATTTGTAAATCCTACTCAGTTTGGGCCGAGAGAAGACTTTAAAAAATATCCACGGAATCTAAAACAGGATATAAGGCTTAGCAAAGAAGCTGGATCTGATATTATATTCTATCCTAGTGTAGGATCCATGTATCCAAAAGGGTGTTCTACATATGCAGAAACAGAAGGGTTAAGCAGTTTCATGTGCGGGCTATCGAGACCCGCCCATTTTAAAGGTGTTACAACTATCTGCACAAAGCTCTTTAATATAGTAAGACCCGACATAGCCTATTTTGGACAGAAAGATTATCAGCAGGCGCTTATCATAAAGAGGCTGGCCTCTGATCTTAACATGGATTTAAAGATCAAGATTTTGCCTATTATACGAGAAGCGAGTGGGCTGGCTATGAGCTCTCGCAACAACTATCTTACGCTATCGCAAAGAAACAAGGCCGCCATACTTTATCAGTCACTTAAGATGGCAAAAGCGTTAATAATGTCGGGTGAAAAAAGCGCATCTAAAGTCAAGTCAGCTATAAGGCGTATGATATTAAAAGAAAAAGGTTTTCGCATAGACTATATAACAGTAGCAGACCCACATACACTAAAGGAGACAAAACATATAAGTTCAAAAGTTTTGATAGCACTAGCAGCGTGGCTAGGTAAAACAAGATTAATTGATAATATAATAATAAGCCTGGGGAGAAAAAAATGCTAAGAATAATCTACAAATCAAAGATCCACAATGCAGCAGTAACAGACGCGAACTTAAATTATACCGGAAGTATAACCATCGATTCAGAACTTCTCAAGGCAGCAGATATATTTCCCGGCGAGAAAGTTCAGATTGTCAACCTGAATAATGGTACAAGAGTTGAGACATATGTTATTGAAGGAGATTCTGGTAGCGGCACTATCTGTATGAATGGCGCTGCTGCACGCTGGGCACAGCCAGGTGACAGGGTAATAATAATATCATACTGCCTTGTTGAGTCAAAAGAGGCTTCTACCTTTGCGTCAAAGGCGATAATTTTGGGCGAAAATAACAAGATTAAAAAGGGGTAAGAGATGGGCCACTATTCAGGAGCTGATGATAAGAAGTATAATGAGAATTTAAAGAAGCGCATAGAAGAGCTTAAGAAGGAACGCAATGCGGTTATTATCGTCCATAACTACCAAAGGGATGAGGTGCAGGATATAGCTGATATCACTGGTGATTCACTGGGCTTAAGTAAGGCAGCGCTTAAGATTGATGCTGATGTGATAGTCTTCTGCGGAGTCCATTTTATGGCAGAGACAGCGTATATATTAAACCCTAAGAAAACAGTTCTTTTGCCTGTTAAAGAGGCAGGTTGTCCTATGGCAGACATGATCACACCAGAGGCCTTAAGGCAGATGAAGAAGAAGCATCCTGGCGTTCCGGCCGTATGCTATGTAAATACCTCTGCAGCAATAAAAGCAGAAAGTGATATATGCTGTACCTCACGAAATGCTGTTGAGATAGTACGTTCATTAAAAGAAAAACAGGTTATCTTTGTTCCGGATAAGAACTTAGGCCTGTATGTACAGTCTGAGGTTCCTGATAAGGAAATAATAATCTGGCAGGGTTTTTGTCCAACTCATATAAGGGTGCTTCCTGACCAGATATTGGCTGTAAAGAAACTCCATCTTAATGCGGAGTTTATAGCACACCCAGAGTGCAACCCGGGGATACTAAGGCTTGCAGATCATGTTACATCTACAGGCGGGATGATTGAGTATGTTAAGAAGAGCAAAAAGAAAGATTTTATTATAGGAACAGAGATGGGCATGCTTTATAAGCTGAAAAAGGATAATCCTGGTAAGAGGTTTTTCCTGCCTACCGATAATCTGATATGCGCGAATATGAAGCTTACAACCTTAGGCTGGATAGCACATTCACTGGAGCTTATGGTATATAAGGTGCAGGTTCCTGAGAATATAAGAAAGAAGGCTCAGAAGTCAGTTGAGAGGATGCTCGCTGTATCAGGTGAGAAGAAATGGGTATCTATTTCAGGTACATAAAATAACTTAAATCACTGAGGTAACTTATGAAAACCATCGGTATAGTCGGCTGTGGTACAATAGGAACTTTTCTTGCTAAGAGAATAAACAAAGATTTTAAGCTCCTTGCAAGGCTGGCAGGGCTTTGTGATATAGATGAAGAGAAGGCAAAAGTGCTATCAAAAAAGTTATCCAAGAAAATTCCTATTCTTTCCCTTGATCAACTTATAGAAAAGTCAGACCTTATAATAGAAGCCGCCTCAAGCAGCATATCTTGTAATATATGCAAGAAGGCGCTTACAAAGGGAAAAGATGTGATGGTCATGAGCATAGGCGGGCTTATAAAAGATTATAAGTCTCTCTTTTCTCTTGCAGAAAAAAAGAAAGCAACGATTATATTGCCAAGTGGCGCAATATGCGGCCTGGATGGGCTTAAATCTGCTAAATTAGCCAATGTAAGGAAGGTTACTTTGACAACACGGAAACCCCCCAAGGGCCTAAAAGGAGCACCATATATAATAGAGAAGGATATAGATATCGACGCTATTACAGGTGAACAAGTTATATTTGAGGGTACAGCAGAAGATGCTGTTAAGGCGTTCCCGAAAAATATAAATGTATCAGCACTCTTAAGTATAGCAGGTATTGGAGCTAAAAAGACCAGAGTAAAGATTGTCACATCTCCAGAGTATATGGTAAATATGCATGAGCTGGAGGTAGAAGGAGACTTTGGAAGGTTAGTTAGCCGCACGGAAAATGTTCCTTCTCCGACAAATCCGAAGACAAGCTTTCTCGCCCCGTTGTCAGCATTAGCTACCTTAAAGCAGATCCTCAATCCCTCCCAAAAAATCGGTACGTAACCCCTTTTTTCTTGATTTTAATACTATAGCATAGTATAATAGCATTAATACTGGGGACACTTTACATTAGCTTAATACATAGTAAAGTAAGTAAAGTGTCCCCATAATGAGAAACCCCTGGCAAATAACGCCAGGGGTTTATTTTTGTCATGAAAAAACTTATATCACTTATAATCATAGCTATTTTTATACTGCAAAGCAGTGGGATCAGCATTGCCCCTTTACCTATTACCAATAACCCAACTCATACCTTAAGACCCATAGCTGCCGCTGTCTCTGCTGGTTCCAGTCCTTCATCTGCTGGCTCAGACACACGTGCTGATAATGGCTTGATGCGTATCATGATAGGCAGAAGGCCAGCTTTAAAACCAGTAATTAAGAGGTTCTTAGCAGCAGGCCATTCAGCCTTTGCCAAGATAGATCCTTTAACAGAAGCTGAAATTTTAGAGAGAACACCAGATGCATTCCAAAATATGGCCAGTGCAAATCCAGAAATGAGATTATATCTTGATAGGCATCCTATGACATTCAGGCAGCTGGTTATCCAACCAGCAGCTGGTTTTGTAGATATTGCGCAGCTATTCTTATCAATCAGTTTTTATAACGAAAGGAATGTAGCAGATGCTAGGCTTACTGAAAACTTTAGAGACTATTATATTTTGATAAATGCTATAGATATAATGTCTAGAGATAGTAATCTAGTCCTATTTCAGAAGTCAGATATTAAAATTCTGTTAGATGCTATGAATGATTCTATGGGTTTTCTGGTTGCTAATGGTGTAAATGAAAAATTGCTAAGGAAAGAAAGAATAAGCATAGTTTCTAATCTTGTATCTTATTCAGAAGTGCTTATACCTGCAGATACACCGCAGAAACAGGAGTCTGTAAGCAACCTTGTGCTTATTTTTAAGCAGCTTATAGAACAATATCCAGTCTGGACGTTCTCTATGGGTTCTGTACATGGAGATCGTGAAAGAGTTTACAGGGAGATTGAAACTGCTCAAAAAGTGGTAGCACTAGAAGGCAAGAATTACACTGGTATGACTGAGCATTTAGAAAAGCTTCAAAAACCGTTAGAGCTATTAAAGCTGATAGGGATACCACCAGCTGATACAAGATCATCCTCTGCAGGTGATGCTGAATTGTATCAGCCAGATGACAGAGAGAAGTTAGAAGAACTATATTTTGGCATAGCAAAATCAGAACTAGAAATTAATGAAGCGACTGTGGATAAACTACTTATCTCTCTACCTAGTCTTATTGAAAACAATGTCTATACTCCAAGAGATATTTTTGTATGGATAAGGGCAAACAGGCCTGAAACTTTTAGGCTATGCCAAGCTAGGTATGATGCCATTATAGCAGAAGATCCAGGCCTTGGTCAGGCCCTGACTCCTATATGGCAGGGCATATGCAGAACGATTCTAGATAATAATTTTGATGCTGACCCACATGCAACAGGATTTGAAATAGGAGATCCTGATCAGCAGCCTTTTCCAAATGAGATTAAGCCGGAACGCCTAATTTCTGATATGGAGGCGTTGGAGGGAACTGCAGCAGAATCACATTCTGGAATAAGGGCTATATTTGATATACTCTTAAGGGTTTTTGATGGAGTGAGCACAAATGTTTCTGATGCTGCAAAGATAAGGACAGCAGCCATAACAAAAGGTTTTGTTGATTTTTTAAGACGTGATGCAGCAGAGAAAGAACCAGAAGAGGAAGTGCGCGAAGTTGTTGTTGCTATAGATACCCGCTTTACAGGACAGACACTAGCTGATATTGCAGTACGCAGCCTATTGAGTGAGGGTATAAGTGTAAGGTATACTTTTGTTTCAAATGTGGTAGAGGCTATAATATATACCAGAGAAGTTGGAGCTAATGGTTTTATTTATATAAGCGCAAGCCATAACCCGGTTGGTTATAATGGTGTAAAGCTTGGAAAATCTGATGGAAAGATAATATCTGCAGAAGAGGCAGAGAGATTTATAAGAGATTATCAGCAAAAGGTCAACGCAGAAAATCTAGTGGAGTATGCCAATGGTGTAGCAACCCAGCTGAATTCTTTAGAACCAGTCAGGGTAAGAGAAGTCTATGAGAGTGTAGGAGGATTCAGAGTTGAAGGCAGAAGAATTTATGATAAAGTCTCAGATAGAGTAATTACCGGAAGAGATAAACCTCACGAAGTCGAGGCTCATAAAGCTCAGTTTGCAGAATTGATTGGTAAAAATAATTATTTTGTTATAGCAGACCCTTGTGGTGGTACAGCTCAGGAAAGAGATTATCTTGAGAGTTATAATTTTAGAGTAAGAGAGATTAATAACAGGATGAGATTTGATATGACAGCACACGATCCTAACCCGATAGATGAAAACAGTATGAGGGATGTTGTAATCTCTATGCTGGAGGCATTAAAAAGCGGGGAGAATGTTCTATTTGGTATAGGGTATGATACAGATAGGGATAGAAAAAATATTGCATTGACCAGGTTAAGACGCGTTAATGAGATGCGTGCTGATATGGCAGATGCTCTGTTTATGGCAGAGATAGATAAGATTATTAGAAAGGCAAAAGCTGCAAAGAGAATAGAAGATTTTGCTAAAGCGGTAAATGAGATTATTCTAATGCCAGGTGTGCAGAATCTATTTGCCTTTGACTATATAGAACGTATAGCAGAGACAGCGCTTCGAGAAGAATGGGTCATACGTGGAGAAGATGGCAGTCTTCAGATAAATCCTGATAAGCCTATAGATCTGCGCAAGGAATTTGGTGTCTGTGTCAATGACGCAACATCTCTTATTGTAGAACAGATAGACGCCATGATTGGTACTACAACCCGAAGAGCAGAAACAGGTGAGCCTAATATTGTTACTGCTGGAGAAGAGCGTCAACAAGCGCTTATGGAAGCACTAGGTTATGATGAAGAAAAGGCGAAGGAGAGAGTGCTGGCACTGGCAGAAGGGACTCATGCTAGTGTATTTAGCCTTGATGTTAAGGTACGTGAACCAAGACAGTGCTATAAGACAATACTAGGCTTTATTGGTGGAGAAGAATTATTTGGGGCAGATCTTTTTGAAGTCTGGTGCCTTCTTTCTGGTCAGATGGATAGATATCAGGAAGATGCTGACCTTGCTGATATTGTAGAGACCTTGCCACCTGAAAAGACCACAACTGTCTTTGATTCACGTGGTATATATAGAGGTCCACCCTTACCTTGTGAGCTTGGTCAGACAAGCGACTGGCTTAAGGGTGCCTTTAAGGTAGCCTTCAGAAGTTACGTGGAGGAGAATGTAGTAGGTGGTATAAAGGCTCAAATTGCTCAAGAAATGGCGAAGGCTGGTGAGAGAGTAGACGAGGTTACACATGAGTGGAAATATTACAGAGAGCAGAGAGAAATAGATGATATCTGTGGAGATGGACGAGGTGGAATGAGTTGTTGGTTCTATGTTGATGGCAGGCCAATAATGTTTTTATGGATACGCGCGTCAGTTACAGAGACAGAGATAACACGTAAAATGGTAAGTGTCAGCTTCTGGAAGGACAGAGATGAGACAAGGAAGATGATTGATGAACTATACAGTTATGCCTATAAAGAATTAAACGCAGCTTTAAAAAAAGCTGAGAGCCAGATCTTAAAATGTATAGATGCTGATACACCAGATGTCGAAACACTAATAAATATTTATGGAGCGTGCAGGTTTGCTACGCCAGAAAGCATAACTAGATTTTTACCTCAAGCAAAGGAAGACATAGGGGACTGGCAGGAAAAACTTCGCAAATTCAAACCGGATCCATTCAGCGTATTGATCAGACCCGAGGATAGAGAAAGAGCACGCACGCAAATCATAGAAGCTTTAAGTTTAGAAGGTAATCCTAACGTAAGGTTTAAAGGGGTTCTTTCTGGTGAAATAAGAGACGGAGAGTATCATATATTTTATTTAAGAAATGTAGTATTTGTTGTTGTTAACTCGGATTTAAGAGAAAGTCTCGACATACAGCTTAGAAATTCAATTTTAAAACTTACACAATCAATAGGCCATGAATCCGAAACGCCTCAAGCTGTATCCGTCACTCATACTTCTGCCGGAGCCTCTTCTATAGTTACAGACCAAAAAGCTCTTAAATTAATTTCGCAGGCTGCATAATTTTTTAGAAAAAAAAATAAAAAAAAGCTTGCACTCGTCTAATAAAAAGAGTAAAATAAAATACATAATAGATGATAAAAAAAATTATGAGAGGAGGTGAAAAATAAAAATATGGCGACTAAAGTTTTGAAGTGCAAAATTAAGAGGGAAAAGGGTTATCTGTACTATATAGATAAAAAAGGTAATGTTTCAATGGCAAAGATGGCCCGCGGCAAGAAAAAAGGCGGTTCACCTAAAGTTGTTGTGAAGGCCGGTATCAAAAGGCAATCAGGGTATCTCTACTTCGTCGATAAGCAAGGCGATGTCTCAATGGCAAAGATGGCCCGCGGCAAAAAGAGAAAAAAGGCCAAGAAGAAGGTTGCAAGGAAAAAGGTAAAGAAGAAGGCCAAGAAGAAGGTTGCAAGGAAAAAGGTAAAGAAGAAGGCCAAGAAGAAGGTTGC
>JABMRG010000013.1 GCA_013202935.1 Candidatus Omnitrophota bacterium | reverse complement strand
TATGTATTAAGCTATTGTAAACTGTCCCCATGCTTAATGTGAAGTATCCCCAGACTTTTTGTAAAATGCGTGCTGCGTTATATCGCTGACACTGCAGCATGTGAGAGCTTAAGGTCCTGTTCCGATTGCCACACAGCTTTTTTACTTATATTAAATATATTAGAAAAATTTACAATAAACTTCTCTTTCAGCGCTTCCATATCTATATCATGGCCGAGCATCTCTTTCATAGATGTTACATCTATATCCTTAAAGCCGCAGGGGTTTATCATGTCAAAAAACTTCAGGTCCACATTTGCATTTATTGCTATGCCATGGTATGTTACCCACCTGCTTATTCCTATGCCTATTGATGCTATCTTGCCATTTTTCATCCAGCAACCTGTGCGCGCCTTAACGCTGAATGCCTCTAAGCCAAAATCCGCCAATGTGCCTATCGCAACCTTTTCCAGTTCGCGTAAATATCTATGTACATCCTTATGATGATTACTTAAGTTAAATATCGGATACGCTACAAGCTGGCCGGGGCCATGGAAGGTTATATCTCCACCCCGGTTAGTTTCTATAACATCTATACCTTTTGACTCTGCCTCTTCTGTGCCGACTAGCAGGTTTTCTTTTTGCGCAAATCTGCCCAGGGTGAATACAGGGTTGTGTTCTGTCAGCAGAAGAAAACCATCTACTGATCCTGACTTAACTTCCTCCACACACTGCTTCTGAAAATCATAAGCTGATCTGTAACTGGTAAGGCCTAAGTCAATACATCTATAGCTCATCACTCTATCCTCTTAACAAGATCCCATATGCCTTCTGAGAGGGTTGGGTGAGCATATACAGTATCAGAAAGTTCATCAGCTGATAGGCCATTCTTAATAGAGATAGCAAAGTCTGATATCAGTTCACTCGCAAGAGCCCCCATTATATGTGCCCCTAATATCCTCTTCCCATCTGCCTCAGTAATAAGCTTTATCAGCCCTTCTGTCTCACCCATAATATGGGCCTTGCTTACTTCAGCAAGGGGCAGTTTAGTTACTTTATAATCAAGCCCCATCTCTTTTGCCCTATCCTCTGTTATGCCTACGCTGCTTATTTCAGGATGTGTGAATATAGAACTTGGTATGCCTGTATAGTCTGCCAATGCCTCTTTTCCTAATATATTATCAGCAGCTATCATGGCCTCATATGTTGCCACATGCGCAAGAAGATACCCGTCTATCGCATCACCTATAGCATAGATATTGGGAACTGATGTTTTTAATCTGTTGTCGACGATGATTCTATTCTTTTCTGTCTTTATGCCTATTCTTTCCAGGTTAAGCCCTGCGGTATTAGGTGTACGGCCTACACACATAAGTACGATATCAGACTCTATAGAGCTTCCGTCTTCAAGTTTTGCAATAGCCTTTTTTTCTACCTTTAAATCTGTTACCTTGCTAGATTTTTTAATCTCTATATTGTCCCTCTTAAATCTCTGCTGGAGCCTTCGGGAAATCTCTGAATCTGTTCCGGGCAACAGCCTATCCATCAACTCTACAATTGTAACCTCAAGGCCCAGTTTATTGAATATAGAGGCAAATTCACAACCTATAAAGCCACCTCCGATAATTGTTATGCTTGAGGGTAAACTGCTTAGCTCAAGAGCATCTTTACTTGAAATTATCTTCTTATGGTCAAACTTGATATTCTCCAATTCTGCTGGAACTGAACCTGTGGCAATGATAATATTCTTTGCGCTTATAGAATTATTTTCTGTCTCTATTGTATTTTTGTCTTTTAGGCGGGCTTGGGCCTTAATAATATCTATTCTCTTCGCCTTAAGCAGGCTCTCTGCGCCATTGCGTAGTGTTGTTACGACATCATTCTTACGCTTCTGTATTTGTGAAAAATCGATACCTGCATCCTGGATATTTATACCAAAGTCCCTGGCTCTTTTTGCGCTATGGAGGACCTTTATTGACTCGATAATAGACTTTGTAGGTATACACCCCCAATTTAAACAGGTTCCGCCAATAGAGTCTTTCTCAATAAGGCAAACCTTAAGGCCCGATTCTGCTGCCTTAATAGCTGCTGCAAAGCCCCCTGGGCCTGCTCCTATAATAGCTAGATCATACATATTCTATTTTAGTGAAGATATCTGACTCTGGACAGATTCTGAAGCCTCTTTGAGAAGCTTCTCTTCTTCTTTTGTAAGGGTAAGTTTTACAATCTCTGTAATGCCGCTGGTTCCGATTCTGGCAGGTACGCCTAAATATATACCCTTTATATCATACTCGCCATTTAAATAAGATGAGCATGGTAAGATCTCATTAGTATCCTTTGCTATAGCCTGGGCCATCTTAAGAACACCTGCAGAAGGTGCATAAAAAGCGCTTCCTTTTCCAAGGTATGATACTATCTCTGCTCCGCGTGCCTTTGTCTTTTCTGCTAATTTATCAATATCAGCCTGCTTCAGGGAATCAGCCAGCTTAGCTTTGTCTACTTTACTGTTTGAGACCGCGGGGACCATGGTCTTGCCATGAGTTCCCATAACCATTGAATCTATGCCTGATACATTCCTATTCAGTTGCCTTGCTATCATAAGATTCATTCTGGAAGAATCTAAAAAACCTGCCATGCCAATAACTCTTTTGGAATCAAACCCTGTCTCCTTGTAAGTAAGATATGCCATGATATCCAAGGGATTGGTAACAACTATTATGATAGGGCTACCGCTATGCTTCTTTATATTTTTCGCAACTTCTCTTACGATAGAGGCGTTCTTACTAAGAAGCTCTTCCCTGCTCATGCCTGGCTGACGGGCAAAACCTGCGGTTACAACCACAATGTCACTTCCTTCAGTTAAACTATAATCAGAAGTTCCGGTAATGTTACAGTTGTGACCTATTATAGAGGCTGCATCCATAAGATCTTCTGCCTTGCCTTTGGCAAGAGATTCGATAATATCAATAAGCACTATATCCCCAAGGCCTTGTTCAAGAAGCCTCATAGCACATGTTGCGCCAACATTTCCTGCACCTATAACCGTTATTTTCATATTTTGAACCCGCCATATTTTTTAAAATGTTTAACCACTCCGCCATCCTTAATAATCTTTGCCATAAACTCAGGCAGTGGATTTATTTCACTTTTTTTATTCTTCGATTTATTTAAGACATGCCCCTTATCTGTATCAACCTCCAGGCTATCACC
>JABMRG010000127.1 GCA_013202935.1 Candidatus Omnitrophota bacterium | reverse complement strand
CGCATAAAGGCTTCTTTAGCAAGATTAAATTTATTTTTGAACTTAAAGCGAAGAGATTTGATACAGCCATATCATTCCATCGCTCAATGAGCAGGATGCTTATCGCGGCCTTATCAGGAATACGAAAACGTGTGGGGTATTATACAAAGAAACGCTCGTGGCTGCTTACAGATTCGGTTAAACCATTGCTGGTACAACCACATAGAGTTGAATATTTTTTAAATATTACAAGGTCTATAGGCATAGATACAGAGAATAGAAATTATGAGTTTAAGATATCCGAAGATTCTATGATAAAGGCTGCAGCTATCTTAAAAGAAGCCGGGATAAAAGAGAGGGAAGAATTTTTTCTTATAAATCCTGGCGGGAACTGGCCGCCAAAAAGATGGCCTTGCCAGCTCTATGCGTCACTCTGCAAGAGTCTGAAGCAGAAGTACGATAAAAGAATTGTAATAACAGGTGCCTCTAAAGATATTGCCCTGGCAGATAGTATACTGAAAATAAGCAATGGCTCTGCTGTGAGCATAGCTGGCAAGACAACGCTAAGAGAATTGGGCGCGGTTGTGAAGCAAGCCGCATTGGTTGTGGCAAATGACTCAGGCCCTATGCATATCGCGATAAGCCAGAACGTACCTACAGTTGCGCTTTTTGGGCCTACGTCACCAAAGATCACAGGCCCCTATGGCGATGGTAACAATATCGTCCTGAATAAATGGTTTGACTGTGACATTCCATGCTATGCCATATGCGATGACTACCGCTGCATGGAATCTATAACGGTTGAGGATGTCATGGATGCTATAGAGAGACTAAAAAAGTGAAGGTCGATAAATCCAGGATAAATAGCATACTCCTTATAACCCTGAGTAATATAGGGGATGTGGTATTGACTATACCTGTCTTAAGGGTTTTAGAAAGGGAGTTCCCTGCTGCTGATATAACTGTTTTAGCTGGCCCAAACACAACGGATGTCTTTGAATCAGATCCAGCTGTTTCAAAGGTAATAGCATATAATAAACATATGAGTTTTTCGGAAAAATTGAGGTTGGTTTTGAGTATGAGAAAGAAGGGCTTTGACCTTCTGGTAGATTTACGTAACAGCCTATTTCCTTTGCTGATAGGTGCAAGGTACAGCACGCCCTTGTTTAAAAAGGGAGACCCTAAGATACACCGAAGGGATAAGCACCTCCAGAAGCTTGAAGCTATAGGTATCTCAATAAGTAATGCGCCATTTTCAATACCATTTACACGTGATGACAAGCTCCATGTTAATGCAATGCTTAGCGAGCTTGGTATATTGCCCGATGATAATATGATAGCTATTGCAGCTGGGGCAAAGAGCCATACTAAGCGTTGGCCCAGCTGCAATTTTGTAAGATTGTGCGACAGGGTAACCAAAGAGCTTGGGGTTAAGGCCTTACTTGTAGGCGATGAGAGTGATAAGGCTATAAATGAAGAGATTGCAGGTGTTGGGTCCAAGGAAGTCTATGATTTAAGCGGCCGCACCAATATAAGAGAACTTGCTTACCTGTTCTCTCTGTGCAGGTTACTTGTTACCAACGATTCAGCGCCTCTGCATATAGCAAGTGCTGTAGAACTTCCTACAATAGCTATATTTGGCCCAACAGACCATATAAAATACGGCCCACTTTCTACAGGCAGTATTGTCTTAAAGAAAGGACTGAAATGTTCTCCGTGCGAAAAGGCCCTATGCAAATTTGAGCTGGAATGCATGAGAGAAATAACCGCAGATCATGTTTTCAGCAAGGCAAAGGATATATATGGAAAGCAGGGAATATAAGAAGATATTGCTAGTCAGGACAGATAGGCTGGGCGATGTAATACTTACCACTCCCGCCATTAAAGCAATACGTAATTTTTATCCTGATAGCCATATAGCTATGCTGGTAAGGCCATATACCGAAGGTGTGGTCAAAGGCAACTCATATCTCGATGAGGTTATCGTCTATGATAAGTATGGCCAGCATAAATCTATCATTGGCAGCATTCGTTTTGCACTAGAATTAAAAAGAAAAGCCTTTGATATGGCAATAATATTTCACCCTACAAATAGGATGCATATTATCGCATATCTTACCAGGATTCCCCGAAGGATAGGTTACCACCAGAACTTTTCGTTTTTGTTGACCGACAGCATCGAGAATACCAAGCATGAGGGCAAAAAACATGAGAGAGATTATAACTTTGATATCCTTGAAGTCTTGGGTATAAGGGCTAAAGAGAAGGAACTCTACCTGCCCCTTAATAATGAGGCAAAGGAGTATGTAACTAACCTATTGTCAGAATATGGCATAACTGGCAATGACAGAATAGTTATAATACATCCTGGCGCAAGCTGCGCCTCAAAGATATGGCCTCATGAGAGATTTGCAAAACTCGCTGATAAGCTAATAGATGTATATGGCGTAAAGATAATTGCAGTGAGTGGAAAAGATAAGCGCGATTTATTCTGTATAGACAGCCTAGAGAAATTTATGCAGAAAAAGGGAATATTCCTGCGGGGTAGCTTAGATGTGCAGCAGCTTGCGGCACTTCTTAAAAAGGCCCTGTTATTTATATCAAACGACAGCGGGCCTGTACATGTCTCTGTTGCGGTAAAGACACCGGTCCTAGCCCTCTTTGGAAGGAACCAGCCTGGCCTAGGCCCCACAAGATGGGGCCCGCTTGGGCCGAAGGATATTGTTATACACAAGGATGTAGGGTGCGGTGGTATATGCCTTGCACACAATTGCAAGAAGAGTTTTGAATGCCTGCGATCTATAAGCAGTGACGAAGTCCTCTCCGCCATCAAGGAGATGGGGATATTGTAGCCACTGATTTACATTAGTCTATATTATTATGCTGCAGTGTCAGCGATATAACGCAGCACGCATTTTTTACCTCTTTGAGGTACGCGTTTTTTGAAATAAGCAAAAACAACTCGCCCTTCGGTCTTCGACCGATGGGCTCAAACATAGTTTTTGCTTCGCGCTAAGGCGCGCTCATTGACATTATTTCAAAAAACGCTAAAAAATGCTATCGCTGCTT
>JABMRG010000126.1 GCA_013202935.1 Candidatus Omnitrophota bacterium | reverse complement strand
CGCACCAGGTCTATGTTTTCCCGGATAAATTTCAGATCAAGCATAGGTTTTCCTTCTACAAGTTTTGCCTAATGTTTAAGGTCTCCATAAATTGAAGTTACCAAATTCTCAACTCCCCAAGGCACAGATATATATCTTAATACAAGTAATAACTATGTACTTCTTACAAATGGAAAGCCTTTCATAGTAAGAGGTGTCTGCTACAATCCTGTTCCTCTAGGCGAGAGCTACCTATATAACTGGTGGGGAGACCCGGCAAAACCTTGGCTTGCAGATGGAAAACTTATGAAGGATGCCGGTATAAATACAGTAAGGTTCTATGAGCCAGGTGGCAAACCTTCCCAAGTCTCGACTGTAGTGTCCGATCTATATAACCAGTATGGTATACGGACAATTATGGGCCATGGCCTTGGATTCTGGGATTTTCCACATGCAAATTATGCAGACCCTCATTTTCAACAAAAGATAAAGAGAGAAATCTATCAGATGGTAAAGATGTATAAGAACCAGCCTGGCATAATCGCATGGGTGCTTGGCAATGAGGCCAATTATTCATTTGATGGCAGAGTCAACCCATGGTCTACGCCTGAACTTGATGCCATAAGCAATGCCCGCGACAGAAAACTTGCCAAGGCAAAAATATATTATAGCTTCTTAAATGAGCTTGCGCAGATTGTAAAAAAGGTAGACCCTTCAAGGCCGGTAGGTTTTGGCAATGGTGAACTTGGGAGCATAGAGGTTGCAAAGGAGTATGCCCAAGATTTTGATTTTGTGGGTATTCTTATTTACAGGGGAAAGTCTTTTGGCAACCTTTTCCGCCAACTGAAATCACGCTATGGAAAGCCTGCTATTATGATAGAGTTTGGCTGTGACTCCTACAATGCGAAAACAGAGGCACCTGATGAAGATAATCAGGCGTTCTTCCTGAAGACCCTATGGTGTGAGGTTGAGTACAATACATATGAGAACAAGGGTGAAGGTAACTCTCTGGGTGGGTGTATATTTGAGTGGAACGATGAATGGTGGAAGCATAATCAGGACGATCCAAAGAGTTGGCCTATACATAATACAGAAGCAGGCTGGTCAAACGGCTCATACTACTTCGATATTGAAGCCAAAAACGGCCTGAATATGAACGAAGAATGGTTTGGTATTGTCTCTCAAGAGCCTGAGAAGGAAGACGGTATAAATAAGAGGGTTGTGAAGAAGGCCTATCATACCTTAAAAGAGGTCTGGGAAGCAGAGGATAAAGGACCCGTCTGTGACTGGCGATAATTGCTGGAGCCAGATCCCCTTACTTGAACTAAACTAAAAGCTAAGAGTCTGACCCCTCTTTCCATAGTTAACATAACGTGGGTCTACCCCCAACACGAGAAAAGGCAAGGATGAGAAAGACTTTATTATCTATTTTTGTGGTTTTTCTTATAGGTCTTTCCGGTTGTGCTTCTAAACAGGCCTCTACCGTTGAAAGTTCCAAAAAGGTTGTTGTCTGGCATTGGCTTACAGATAGACAGGATACATTTTTGGAGCTGGCCAAGATGTATAAGGAAAAGACAGGCGTAGATGTTGTATTTGAACTTTATGCTCCCTCAGATATCTATTCTCAAAAAGTAAGGGCCGCAGCCCAGACAGACACACTTCCGGACATATACGGCATACTGGCAGAGAAGAAGGACTTTTCATCATTTATCAAGGCTGGCCATGTTGCAAATTTGACTTCATATATGGAACAGAATAATAATGAGTGGAAAGATGCGTTCTTTATAAAGGCGCTTGAGGTAAATATATTTGAGTCAGGTAATGAATTTGGTGTAACGCCAGGCATATATGGCGCACCATTAGATGTTATGAATATCCAGATGCTCTATAATAAGTCTCTTTTTAAAAAAGCAGGACTTGATCCTGAGAATCCTCCAGCTACCTGGGAAGAGTTTTTAGAGGCGGGAAATAAATTAAAGGCAGCAGGCATCAGGGGAATGGTAAGCGGATGGGGCGAGATATGGTTGATCGGCTGTTTTGCATATGACTATGCCTTCAACATAATGGGCGAAGATAAGGTTATTGCTACATTAAGAGGAGATGTTCCATATACAGACCCGGACTGGGTAACAGTATTTAGGCTGTTTGAGGATATGAGGGACAATAACCTCTTAGCAAGCGGTATCGTTACTATGGTAAATAAGGTCGCAGAGCAGGCCTTTGCAAATGAGCGCGCGGCATTTGGATTTAATGGTTCGTGGGGTGTCAATGTATACTATGGCATGAATCCCAACCTGGATTACGGGGTTATGCTTCCACCTGCATATTCTAGTAAGTATCCTATGAGGGTCTTAGGTGGCCCAGGTGGCAGTTTTATGGTAAATAACAAAAGTTCTAATAGGGAAAAGGCTATAGAGTTTTTAAGGTGGTTTACTTCTAAAAACCAGCAGGCATACCTTGCAAAAGAGACACGTAACCTGCCTGCTAATAAAGAAAGCCTCTCTGTTATTCCACCTATTCTATCGCATTTTGCAGATGATATGGATGGTACTTATCATTGGAATAACCTGCCTGTGGTGGAAAAACCGCAGGTCACAGAGATGTTCAGTAAGGGTATACAGGCTATAATAATCGGAGAGAAGACTCCTGAAGAAGTTGCCTCTGAAGTCCAGGCCTTAAAAGAGAGACTCTAATTCTGGTTTTTTATGAATAAAGCAGAAGTAAGGCATATAGCGACAAACTATATCTTTATCTTACCAGCGGTTGCGTTGTTTGCTCTCTTCTGGTTATACCCCTTCCTTAAACTATTCCAGCTGTCAGTTTTTGAGTGGGATGGTATCCTGCCATGGAATCAGGCTGTATTTGTTAAGTTCAGACACTTCAGAGATCTTTTACGCGATTTATCCTGGTGGCAGTCTATGCGTCAGGCAGGATTTATTACATTAATAGCACTCACATTCCAGAACGCACTTGCCCTTGCACTTGCCCTTGCCTGCGATAAAGGTATAAGGGCAGCCAGGGCATACCGCATGATATATTTTCTCCCACCGGTCCTGGCAGGTATAGTCGTCGGTCTTATATGGAACTGGATATTCAATCCCTTTGATTATGGCCTCCTAAATTACTGGCTTACCCGGATCGGATTAGGACACCTTGCACGCGCTTGGCTTTCAGAACCCAAAACTGCCCTTATCTGCGTTGCTATTATACACTGCTGGCGCGGTTTTGGATGGGGTTTTATAATACTTCTTGCAGGGCTACAGTCTATACCCAGAGAACTTTATGAAGCAGCAAGAATCGATGGTGCCAATGCATGGGAGAGTTTTAAGAGAGTGACTATACCATTAATGGTACCTGTATTTGTTATTGTTATAATATTGACTATTCTGGGCACAATGCAGATATACGATATTATAATTGCTACTACTCAAGGGGGCCCTCACTTTCATACAGAGGTGCCTATAACAAGGATGCTGGCAGCCTTAAGAGGTTCATCCCGATTTGGATATGCGTCTGCTATGGGTATTGTATTCGGGCTGATACTATTTGTTGTCTCAATAGTACATATAAAGGTGTCACAGCTTGTAAAACAGGAATAATAGGCTAAGATGGAGAATCCGATATATTATAGGGTAAAGAAGATATTCTCATCTATGTTCTTACAGATGTTTCTGGTGGGTGTCGCAGCTACCTGCATATTTCCGCTTTTGTGGATGTTCGGTTCATCACTGAAGACGCAGTCTACCGTTTTTTCAGATATGAGCCTCTTTCCTAAGAATCCCCACTGGGAGAACTACTATATAGCATGGACAAAAGGTGAGTTTGGAGTCTATTTCTTCAATAGTGTATTCTATACAGCTGTTACAGTAGTATGTATTGTCATATTTACCTCAATGGCTGCATATGGAATATCGAGATTACGTATGCCTGGGAAGAATATCATATTCTATGCTTTCCTGGCAGCTATGATGATACCTATACCAGGGGCATTTGTTGCATTATATGCGATATTAATAAATTTAGGTTTTATCAACCCAGGTACTGGAGTTGACCTGCTCGATAATGTCATAAAGCGTTTAGGCTATATACTTCCACAGATAAACCAGGGGCTATCTCTGGGAATATTTATGCTTAAAACATTTTTCGATAAGATCCCTAAGGACCTGGAGGACTCAGCACGCATTGATGGCTGCGGAAAATTCGGTGTCTACTGGCACATAGCCCTTCCATTAGCAAAACCGGCAATAGCTGTTATTGTTATTATCAACGTTCTTTATGTCTGGAATGAGTATCTATTAGCCATGCTTATTCTGACAGACAAGAGCCTTATGCCTCTACAGAGGGGGCTTATGGTTTTTCAGGGGGCGCATATGACACAGTACCCGCTTCTTATGTCAGGCATCACAATAACCGTAATACCTATAATACTGGTATATCTATTTATGCAGAGACAGATTATAACTGGTATAACAGCAGGGATGGCAAAGGGATGATTATTCGTCGCTCATCGCTCGCTACTGGCTACTGGCTACTCGCTACTCATATTGTAGCGCTTACAACTTTCACTTTTGTTGTTTCATCGGCAATGTCGATGGAGCTGCCGCCCGGGGCAAAGGAATATTATAAGGATAGGGTATCATCTGCTCCCGGTAGATCAGAAGGCGTAGGCCCTACAGAAAAGCCAAAGACCCAGGAAGGTGTTGACATAGGAAGGCGCGAGACCAAGAAGTATGATTTTAGTGACGAGTCATCAAGCGCATTGGCAATAAGATCATGGGAGTCACTCAATAAAAAAGATGAAGACGCAATAATGATATATACAGCAAGATGTATTGAGCTTTATGAAGAAAAGGCAAAAGAAGAAGAGTCAAAACTTTCAGATTTTGCAGCATCAGGCTCTGAGGGAGAGTATCAAAACTTAAATGATATCGCAGTCTGTTATTTTATTAAAGGAGAATTTTATAAGCATAAGAGAGACTGGAGTAAGGCCAAAGAGAACTATCAGAAAGTAGTAGATGATTTCTATCACGCACAATACTGGGATCCAAGGGGTTGGTGGTGGAAACCTTCTGAAATATCCCAGGGAGAAATAGAGAAGATAAACTCAGGTTATTATGAGAAATAACTATTCGCTATACGCTATCCGTTATCCGCTAATCGTTTGCCTACTCCTGACCACAGGCTGCGGCAGGGGCCTAAGCAAGCTTGAAGAAACCCCCAGCTTTAACCTGAGCGATAAAGGGTCAGAGTATATTGTAAACTATGCCAAATACGGTAAATTTGAAAACATAGGTAGTTCAAAATACAAGTATACTATTACGGACCAGGCAGGATTATCAAAGGCCGTAGGGGAGGGCATACACCCGAATGCTTCAAGTGTTCTAAAAGATCCTGAATATAAGACTTTTAAGAAAAAGAACAAGCTCCAAGGAAGTCACTGGGACTTTATAAACT
>JABMRG010000125.1 GCA_013202935.1 Candidatus Omnitrophota bacterium | reverse complement strand
GTCTACTGGTGGATGGTAAAACTAGGATTAGCGATCTCATCACTCATCGCCGGGTTACTCATAAACTTGAGTGGTTTTGATATTGCCTTAGGCGCCAATCAGACGGTCAAGGCCCTATTATATATGAGGCTTTTTGATATAGGTATTCCTATTGTGACCTCTTTAGCCGCGGTCTTTATTATTATGAGCCTCGGCCTAACAGAAGCTAAGGCATATGAGATTCGCGCGCAGATCGAAAGACGAAGGGAAGAGAGGCGTACAATAGATAGGCGAGAAGAGGAAAGGCGAAGAGAAGATAGACGCAAACCCGAGTAAGATCCTCTTTTAGGAAATATATATTATGGCAAAAAGAGAAAAATACTATCTTAACGAAAGCGGTGAGTTTGTAATAGAAAATTACCATATGGCGAAGCCGTTTTCAAGCTTCTTCCCCGGTATAGCTGGTGTTTGGGGAGTACCCATATGGGCCTTCTATGTGAACAGGGGCCAGGCCATAGCATCTTTTGGCATAAGAGGCAAGGACTGGCCTCTTATGGAATTTCAGCCGGCTAACAAGGCATATTACCTTACCTCGCTCGTTGGTTTCCGTACGTTCATAAAGCTGGACTCTGTCAAGGGCCCTGTATTCTACGATGCTCTTCATAACGGTGTCTGTTCGCGTGAATTTGATACATCAAACAAGATGACGATAAGTCCGCATGAGCTGAAACTGCATGAGATAAACCGTACCTTGGGTCTTGAGGTCTCCATAGAATATTTCCCCATAACAAATGACAACTACGGCGCCCTGGTAAGAAAGCTCACCATTACCAACACCTCCACAAGGAGTAAGAGGATAGAGCTCTTAGACGGCATGCCTCAGATCATACCTTACGGTTTAAATAACATGTTCTTAAAGAAGTTATCGCGTACCGTAGAGGCATGGATGGGTGTAGAAAATCTTGAAAACAATGTACCATATCTGCGCCTTAAGGTGGACCCGGCTGATAGCTCCGAGGTCGTGCATATAAAAGAAGGCAATTTCTATATGGCATTTGACAAGAAAGGCCTTAAGAAACCCATCGTTGATCCCGAGGCCATCTTTGGAAAGGTGAACAACTTTACATATCCTGTATCTTTTATGGAAGATAACAGGTTTATGTATCCCAAGCAGCAGCTCACAAAGAGCAGGACCCCTTCGTGCATGAGCTGTTGCGGAAGTATAAGTTTAAAGGCTAAAGGCGGCTCATATACGCTTTATACGATAGCGGGCAATATGTGCAGCCTCAAGAAACTAAAAGCGCAAACCAGGCGCATAGCGCAGGAGCAATATATTATCAAAAAAGAGCAAGAGAACAAAGAGACGATATCGTCGCTGCAATCGGATGTATTCACCCGTTCATCGTCTAAGAATTTCGATTTCTACTGCAGGCAGAATTTTCTCGATAATATAATGCGTGGTGGATATCCACTCTTTGTAGAACACCCCAAAGGCAAGACCCATATCCAGGTCTTCTCCCGTAAGCACGGTGATATGGAGCGCGACTACAACAGGTTCCTAGTTGAGCCCACATTCTTTTCTCAGGGCAACGGAAACTACCGCGATGTCAACCAAAACCGCCGCTGCGATGTATGGTTTAACCCTGAGCTTAAAGATGAGAATATTATAACCTTTTTTAGCCTTATCCAGATAGATGGATACAACCCGCTTATCATAAGGCCCGATCGATTTACCTTCAACAATAATATAAGGGCTATATCAACATTTTTTTCAAAGGCTGATCTGACTAAAATAAAGAATTACTTGAATGAGAGCTTTACTCCCGGCGAACTCTTCTTTTTCTTAGAGCAGAACGATATAGCTATCCATGGCAGTAAGAGAGACCTCTTAGAGGCTATACTTGATAATTCCAAGCGTTCCTACGAGGCATGGCATGGCGAGGGCTTCTGGATAGACCACTGGCACTACTGCCTTGATATGCTAGAGAGTTATCTTAATCTCTATCCAGAAGGACTGCGCTTACTGCTTCTGGAAAGAGATGATTTTACATATTATGATAACGGGTTTTCGGTAAAGCCAAGGTCTAAGAAGTATATATTAAAGGACGGCAAGGTATATCAATATAATAGCGTAGAAGAAAACCCTCATAAGAGAAAGGTCATAATAAGGAGAAAGAGGCTCCCTTATGTCTCAAGGGCTCAAGGAGGGCATGGCAAGGTTTACAAGACAACCCTTATAGCAAAGATGCTTACAGTTATCGTAAATAAGGTTGCAAGCCTAGATCCTTCAGGCATAGGTGTGGAGATGGAGGCAGGCAAGCCCAATTGGTATGACTCACTTAATGGTCTCCCCGGCCTGCTGGGATCATCTACCTGTGAGACCTTTGAGCTAAAGAGGTGGATAATATTCTTAAAGAGGAAATTTGCAGAGCTCAATCTGGCCGGCAATTACAATATATCTGTTCCGAGTGAGCTCCTTCTATTTTTAAAGGGCTTAAACGCACTATGCAAGGCCAAGCTGGACAACTATGGTTTTTGGGACAAGTCCTGCACGCTAAAAGAGAAATATCGCGAAAAGACCCTGCTGGGATTCTCCGGCAAAAACAGACAGATATGCATAAGGGATCTTGGCATTGTACTCGATAACTATCTTAAAAAGATAGAGGCCGGTCTAAGCAGGGCGCGTGATAAAAAGAGCGGACTCTACTTCTCATATTTTATCAATGAGGTGACAAGATACAAGGTTATTAAAAAAGATCCATACGCACACACAACATATGTAAAGGCATTGCGGTTTAAGCAGAGGCCCCTGCCACTATTTTTGGAGGGTATGGTACACGCCTTAAGGATTACTGATGATAAGGTTAAGTCAAAGAGGTATTTTAACGCCATACGTAAGAGTCAGTTGTTTGATAAGAAACTTAAGATGTATAAAGTGAACGCGCCTTTGAAGGATATGCCTGAGGAGATAGGCCGCACGCGCGTATTTACACCCGGCTGGCTTGAGAATGAATCTGTCTGGACGCATATGGAGTACAAGTATATGCTTGAGCTCTTAAAGAACGGTTTATATGATGAGTTTTACAGAGATTTTAGAAATGTTATTATCGCCTTCCACGACCCCTACCGTTATGGCAGAAGCATATTGGAAAACTCCTCTTTTATAGCCTCGAGCGCATTTCCTCACCCAGACTTACAGGGAAACGGTTTTGTGGCACGTTTAAGCGGCGCGACAGCGGAGTTTATCAATATCTGGCTTATTATGTGTGCAGGCACCAGGCCTTTTTATCTTGCCAAGGATGAGAGGCTCTGTCTTGAGCTTAAACCTGTTTTACCGGGTTGGCTTTTTTCAAGGCATGCTGGTCAGGGTTTTCCTGAAGGTAGCTTTGCATTTAAGTTCTTAGGAGATACATTGGTTGTCTATCATAACCCGAAGCGCAAAGATACATTTGGCGAGGATGCTGCCAGGATAAAAGAGATAAGGCTCAAAGCCCGCAAAAAGGGCAGAGAGATAAAACTTAAGTCACCGGTGATAGCTCACCCCTATTCTTATGAGGTGCGCAGGGGCAATAT
>JABMRG010000124.1 GCA_013202935.1 Candidatus Omnitrophota bacterium | reverse complement strand
CTCCCTCTACGTCTGCGTTTCCAAGCTTGGTCTTTGTCTGGCCTTCAAACTGCGGATTAGGCAGCCTGACGCTTATTACGGCGGTAAGTCCTTCTCTTATATCATCTCCTGAAAGGCTTGTGTCTGAGTTCTTAAATATTTTCTTGTTCTTGCAGTACTGATTAGCAACCCTTGTAAGAGCTGATTTAAAACCACTAAGGTGTGTCCCGCCTTCTATAGTATTGATGTTGTTTGCAAAGCTGAATATATTCTCTGCATACCCATCATTGTACTGCATCGCCACCTCGACAAAAACATTATCTTTTTCTCTCTGAACATGTATGACTTTTTTGTGTAGCGGGTTTTTGTTCTTATTAAGATGCTGGACAAAAGATATTATGCCGCCTTCAAACCTAAACTCCACCTCTTTATCTTTACTCTCGTCTGTTAACGTAACCCTAACTCCCTTATTTAAAAACGCCAGCTCCCTCATGCGGTTAGCCAGGGTCTCAAAACTAAACTCTATGCTTTTTTCAAAAATCTCTTTATCTGCCTTAAAAGTGACCTTTGTGCCTGTCTTTTGGCTCTTGCCTATTGTGGTAAGCTTTGATGCGGTTCTTCCTTTTTTATAGCGCTGATGATAGACTTTGCCGTCGCGTCGGATCTCAACCTCAAGCCACTCCGCAAGAGCATTGACTACGCTTACCCCTACGCCATGCAACCCGCCAGAAACTTTATACATCCTGTGGTCAAACTTGCCACCCGCATGAAGGGTTGTAAGCACAACTTCCACAGCAGGTTTTTTCTGCTGTTTATGTATATCTACAGGGATGCCTCTGCCGTTATCTGCAACACTTACGCTGTTGTCTGTGTGAATCGTAACATCTATCGTGTCGCAGTAACCTGCCATAGCCTCATCGATACTGTTGTCCGTTACTTCATAGACTAAATGATGAAGCCCCCTTGTGCTTGTGTCTCCGATATACATGGCAGGCCTTCGCCTTACAGCCTCAATGCCCTCCAAGACCTGTATCTTTGTTGCGTCATACTTTGGGCCAAGGGCCTTCTGGTCGGGCCCTGCTGACTGAGTCTCTTTCACTGGTTGCACCTTCTTTTTTTGTAAGCTGTTTGGCGCGTCCGGCTTTTCCGCTTTTTTTATTTTAGCGGCTTGTTCTGATTTTTGTGTTTTTGGTTTTTTTGCCACCTTCCAACCTCTCTATAAGCTTTCTTGCGCTTGTCTTGCTAAAAAAATTTCCACTTGTTGTTACTACCTCGCTCTTTTGAGCCTTTCCTCTTTTTTGTATTACAGCAACCACGTTTTCTGCCGACATGGTCCTTTTTTTATCTATGTGTATATAGTTTCCTGTCACCTTTCTCCTGCCCTTAACTTAATACTAATGTGGCCTTTGTCCTGAAACAGTTTTGATAGTTTTTTCTCTATCTTTTCTTTATTAATATTGAGCTGGTATATCCATATCGGGCTATCGACGTTTACCACAAGGGTTTTTCCTCTTAGTTGCGTGGGGGTTGAATGATTACTTGCCGCTTCTCCTGCTGCTTTTTTCCACACGCCCCTTATCTCTTCTGCAAAGATCGTATGCTCGCATTGCCCTGACATGCCCTTTAAGGTTTGGAGTAATACGTCTTTTATTGCTATCGGGCTTTTTTTGGGGCTCATGTTATCTGCATGGGTAAGACTATATAAATATACTCTTCATCCACCCTAATTACTGCTGGCTTGTCTGGGCCAGAAAGTTCAATTGCTAGCTCTTGTTCACCTATAGCCTTTAAGACATCTAAAAGATATGTAGGGTTAAACCCTATTAAAAACCCCTCCCCACCATAAGATGCCTCAACATCTTCTTGCGTCTCGCCTATCTCTGGTGTTATTTTTGATACAATTAAACTGTCCTTACCTACCTGTAGTTTTATGGCTTGTGATTCCGGAGTTGTTAACAAGCTTGCCCTTTTTATTGCTGCGGACAGCCTGTCTTTGCTTACCTTTATTTTGTTTTTGGTCTCTTTGGGTATCGCTTGTTCATAGTTTGGAAACTCTCCTTCTATAAGCCTTGAAACTATGCGCAGTTCGTCTACCGTGAACATGATCTGGTTCTGTGAAAAGGTTATCTTTACTTCGCCTTTTTCTTTTAAGGCATGCACCAGCGCTTGTATTGTTTTTGTTGGTATGATTACTTTTTCATCCTCTTTAAAGCTTGTTTCGTTCTTTTTACTTACTATGGCCAGCCTTCTTCCGTCCGTGGCTACTGTTTTTATCAGCTCTTTTGCAACTATAAAACATACTCCATTCAAAACATACCTGGTTTCGTCGTTGCTCATCGCAAAACAGGTCATTTCCAGCATCTTTTTTAGGTCGGGCTGCTTTAATGAGAGTGTTTTTTTGTTGTCTATGTTTGGTAGTGTGGGGAACTCGTCTTTTGGAATACCTAGTATCTTAAAAATGATACCTTTGCTCTCTATTATCACCATGTGGTTCTTTTTTGTGTATAGTTCCACCTTGCCCTCTGGTAACTCTTTTACTATGTCAATAAACCGTTTTGCTGGTGCTGTAATAGATCCATCTTCTATCACATCCGTCTCTTTCTCGGTGGTCATTCCTATGTCCAGGTCTGTTGCGGTAAACCTTACTTTGTTCTTGTCTGACTCTATTAAGATGTTTGAAAGAATGGGCAGGGTGTTTTTAGATGTAACTACACCTATTACGGCTTGTATTCCGTCTAATAAAAGTTCCTTTTTTGTACTTATCCTCATGTTAACAGCCCCTATGATTAGTAGTTAAAAGTATAAATTAGTCGTAGTGGTAGTAGTTGTTGTGGAAATGTGCATAAAGCCCTATTTGCTAGTCCTTATTTTGGTTATGATATTGTCTACCATTCCTTTTATGTGTGGATTCTTCTTGATATCCTCTTCTATCTTCCCGCAGGCGTGCATCACGGTGGTGTGGTCCCTTCCACCAAAAAGTCCGCCGATTTCAACTAAAGGTGAACCTGTGAGCTCACGCGCAAGATACATGGCTATCTGTCTGGGGTAGACTATCTTTTTCGTGCGCTTCTTAGAGCGCATCTCGGTTGTGCCTATATCAAAGTAATCTGCGACAACACGCTGTATCAACTCAACACCAATGTCTGAAGCCTCCTGTTCTCCGGCCTCCTTTAATACCTCCTTGGCAACCCCAAGGTCTATACTCTTTCCAATCAGTGACGCGTAAGCTATTATTCTAATGAGCGCACCCTCAAGCTCCCTAATATTCGATTTTATATTGTCTGCTATGAAAAAGAGCACATCATCAGAGACTGTAGTAACCTCAGACTCAAGTTTTTTTCTTAAAATAGCCATGCGTGTCTCCAGGTCGGGAAGCTGCATGTCAGTAACGAGGCCCCATTCGAACCGCGAGACGAGCCTTTTCTCCAGGGCAGAGATCTCTTTTGGCGGCCGGTCGCTTGACACCACAATCTGCTTATGTGCGTCATAAAGCGTATTGAAGGTATGGAAAAACTCCTCCTGCGTTGACTCCTTCCCTGATATAAACTGTATATCGTCTATTAATAAGATATCAAGGGTCCTGTATTTGTCTCGGAATTTTTGCGTGGTACGATTCTGGATTGCGTTAATAAGCTGGTTGGTAAATTTTTCGCTCGACATGTAAAGCACTTTTAACCGCGGCTGTGTCTTAACAGTGTGCTGGCCTATCGCCTGCATTATATGTGTCTTGCCCAGGCCAACACCGCCATAAATAAAAAGCGGGTTATATGCCTTGGCAGGTTTTTCTGCTACTGCCAAAGCAGCAGCATGAGTAAACCTGTTGCATCCCCCGACGACAAAGCTCTCAAACGTATAACGACGGTTAAAGGCAAGCTCTTGAGGAGACTGCATAAACCTCTCAAACGGCCTGGTAAGGAAACCAAGCCCCTTCTTTTCTCCTTCGCCCTCATCGGCCTCTTTGGCCACAGAATGCTCGTTAATCGCGAACTCAATCTCGACACCCTTTTTACCAAGCTCCTCTGCTGCGGATACAATCCTCTCCTTATAATGTTCAACAAGCCAGTCCTTAAAGAACTTATTCGGGACCTCTATCGTGATAGACTTATCCGATTGAGCCACCTGCTTGGTAGGCACAAACCACGTTTCGTAACTCTGCGGGCTTATCCGCTTTCGGATATTTTGGAGGATCTGTGCCCAGATGCTGTCTAAAGAATTTTCCATGAGATAATTTTCCAGTGTAAGAAATTTAGAATGGAACAATTATAACAGAAAAAAACATTTTTGCAAGGGAAAAAGTTTGCCTTGACTAATTTAGATATTATGTTATACTCTTCCTACTCATGAAAAAGAATTTAACACTAAAATCCAACCTAAAACGAAAACGCAAGCACGGTTTCAGGGCCAGAAGCGCAAGCCGCAGCGGCAAGGCCGTATTGCGCAGCAGAAGGCGCAGAGGTCGAAAAACCCTCTCCGCGTGAACCCACCCAGGCATGGCCAAATTAGCACGGCTTAAAAAAACCAGCGAATATCGGCGTGTATATAAAAGCGGCAAGCTCTTCAAGAATGGTCCGTTGTGGGCTTATTTCTTGCCTGCTCCTGGAGAGCAGATAAGCACAGGGGTTTCTGTAAGCTCAAGAATAATCAGAAAGGCAACAGAGCGCAACAGGCTTAAACGCGTTATTAAAGAAAGCCTAAAGCGGTGCGCAGAAGACTACAAAACTGGAGGGTGCGACATAGTGGTTGTAGTCAAAAAGAATATTCTCTCAAACAGAGCAGGGTCTTTGCTAACCAGGGCAACGATCAGCAAGCTTTTGGAAAAATACAATGAGACGGTTGCTAATAAGAGTAATTAAGAGATACCAACAGGTGTTTGCGTTCCGACGGAATATACCACGGTGCAAGTTCCATCCCAGCTGCTCCGACTATGGTATTTTGGCGTTGGCGAAAAATAATATTTTTCTCGCAACTACAAAAATAATATGGCGCCTCTTGCGTTGCAATCCTTTTTCAAGGGGCGGGGTTGACCTTCCATGATACGGTTAGTGATACGGTTCTACCACAACCGCCTGCCCACCGGCAGGCAGGTGTCGTGTCATAACTATTTGGGAACAAAGGAGTTATAATGAACAACGAAAAACGACTTTTTATGGCAATAGCCCTATCGATCCTTCTGATATTGGGCTACCAATCTTATATGCGAAGATTTGCTAAACCGTATCAGCGCATGGACAAAAATACCACACAAGAAACAGTTGTGTCAGGAACGGCTTCTGTGCAACACGGGCTGGAAGCAACCGTATCATCGCAACCGGCGTATAGAACACCTGAGGAAATAACCACATTTGAAAATGAGATCTATCATGCGGTTTTTACAAATCATGGAGCAGCAATAAAAGAGCTCTATATGTTAAGGCATAATGGCAAACCAGGGGAACCGATTCTCTTGGCAAGGGCAGAGCCTGGCACACCTCCAATCTTAGCAACAGAAGACACCATGGCTCAAGCAGGCCCGTTAGCATGGCAATTAAAAGAGATAGGCAGAGAGAGTGTAACATATGTAGCAGAGAACGAAGATCAACGGCTACAAAAGAGATTTGATTTCCATAACTCTAATTATATCATAGAGTTAGAACTAAAAATTATAAATAAGAAAGCAAAATCAGAAGATATACGATATAAGATAATCGGTAGCCAGGCAAACATAACTGGTATGCAGATGGATGATATGCATGCAGGGGCAGATGCAAAAGTCAATGGCAAAATTTATAGACAAAAGCCTAACCTGAAGAAAGAACAAGAAAGCAAACTTTTACAAGGATTGCCAGAATGGGCCTCTGTTAGAAGTAGATATTTCTCGTTTGTTCTGAAACCCGAACAGGAAGAACAGGGAGCATTTATAGAAAGTGTCAACAAAAAAACCGCCTGGTCAGGCATCATGTTAGGCCCAGTCGCTATACAGCCATATGATACGGTTATACATAAGTATCTCTTTTACGCAGGCCCCAACGATCCAAACCTTATGAAGCCGTTAAATATTCCGCCTAAAGAATTGATAGGATTTTGGGTATCAAGCGGTATAGCAAACCTACTACTACGAGGAGTAAGATTCTTTTATGGATTTACTAAAAATTACGGCATAGCGATTATTTTGCTTACAATAGTAATAAGCGCGATATTAACACCGCTTACACGCAAAAGTATGAAATCTATGAAAGATATGCAGAAGATACAACCAGAAGCAGAGAAGATAAAGAAGGCATACAAAGACAACCCGCAAAAGATGAATAAAGAGATAATGGAACTGTATAAGAAGCATAAGATAAACCCTATGGGTGGTTGTCTACCAATGTTTCTACAATTTCCTATATTTGTCTCATTGTTCCAGGTTTTACCCAGATGCATAGACTTAAAAGGTGCTAACTTCTTGTGGATAAAGGACTTATCAAGCCCTGATGCATTATTAAAACTACCCGCGCTTGCTAAACTACCAGTAATACAAGGCCAGTTTAACTTATTACCGATTCTTATGGCAATGGCCATGGCTGTACAACAGAAGGTATCACATCCAGGTGGCGAAGTCTCTGACCAGCAAAGGACAATGGCAATAGTAATGCCGATAATGTTTGGGTTTATATTTTACAATATGGCATCAAGCCTTGTACTATATTGGCTTACCAATACCATATTCACTTTACTTATACAGGAAGTTATACTGAAATCCCGCCAACCTGCGACAGATATAGCCTAAGCTTTAGATTCTTCAGGCGCTCCTTTTTGTCGCGCCTTCAGGATAAAATGTTTGCTATATAACTTATGTTCGCTCATTTTAACCACTCCATAAGTTATGCAAACATTTTACTTGACGTATTAACATAATTATGCTAATTTATCTGTAATAGAAACAGGGGTGTTCCACGTAGCACTAAAAAGCTGATTCCACGTGAAACATATATAGGTATAAATTGAGCAAAATAATATCAGTATGTAACCAAAAGGGTGGGGTAGGAAAGACCACTACCTCAATCAATCTGTCAGCATATTTAGCTGCTGCCAACAAAAAAATACTTCTTATAGATATCGATCCGCAAGCAAATGCCACAAGCGGTATGGGCATTGATAAAAACTCCATAGAACATAGTATATATAATGTGCTTATTGACAGCACTTCTTTAGAAAACATTATCTTAAAAACATCTATACCAAACATGTTTATAGCTCCAGCAGATCTGCATTTAACGGGTGCGCAAATAGAACTTGTTAGTGAGTTTAATAGAGAACAGAGACTAAAAAATAGCTTAACATCTATTAAAGATAGGTATGATTTTGTTATTATAGACTGCCCGCCTAGCTTAGGCCTGCTTACTATTAATGCATTAACAGCATCTGACTCAACGCTAATTCCGTTACAGTGTGAATACTATGCGATGGAAGGCTTAGGACAGCTTATGCATACAATAAAATTAGTTCAAGATAACCTTAATCCGTCACTTAAGATAGAAGGGGTCGTCTTAACAATGGCTGATTATAGAACCAAGCTTACGATGGAAGTGATAACTGAGGTAAAGAGATTTTTTGCCTCCCCAGACTTTGCATACAAAAATCTAATAGCACAAAAATCCGTTTACGATACGATCATACCAAGGGCCATTCGTTTGAGTGAAGCTCCGGGATTTGGAAAGCCTGGGGT
>JABMRG010000123.1 GCA_013202935.1 Candidatus Omnitrophota bacterium | reverse complement strand
TCATTAATCTAATCTTAAAATAGTTTATCAGTACCAGCAACCTTTGTCAAGTCTAAAAATGAGTGGCATAAATTATATTATCTGGTTCTTCAAAGAGCCTATGCCTTCTATTATAAGCTCTATCTTATCACCGCGAGATAAAGACCCTACGCCTTTAGGCGTGCCTGTTGCAATAATATCTCCAGGCATAAGCGACATTACCCCTGATATAAATGAGACCAAAAAATCAACACCAAAGATCATGTTGGAAGTACTCGAGGACTGCTTTATCTGGCCATTTACATTAAGCTCTATATGCAGGTCATCGGCATCCAGATCAGTAGCTATATATGGCCCTACCGGGCAGAATGTATCGAATGACTTGGCTCGTGTCCATTGGCCATCCTTTTTTTGCAGATCGCGCGCAGTTACATCGTTTAAGGCAGTATACCCTAAGATATGCTGGCTGCTCCTATCGCTTAATATAGATTTTGTATACTTTTTTATAACTATTGCAAGCTCTGCCTCGTAATCTAACCTATTTACAGAAGAGGGATACAAGATGTTTTCACCTGGCCCTATAAGTGAGCTTGGTGGTTTTAAGAATATAATAGGTTCCTCGGGGATAGGCATAGAGAGCTCTTTTGCATGGTCTTTATAATTTAATCCGACGCAGACCACTTTACTTGGGACTACTGGCGAAAGAAGCTTTACCCTGTCCAGCTCAGCATACTCATCCTTATACGCAATCTCTTCGCTAAATACCGATCCGTCAATAAGGTGTATCCTGCCGGATTCTATAACACCATATTCTATGCTTTCGTTATGTTGAAATCTTGTTATTTTCATTTTAAGCGCTGCCTCATAAATATATCGCGCACCTCATTAAAGATCTTGATATATCCATCGGTCCTGTAGTCAGGATATGTCCATTCCATAGGCCTAAATAAGCCATCCCGAAAAGAAAGCGTTATCTCTGCAAATATGCCTCTTCCGAGAAGTATCCTGTGATAATAATTCTTGGTTGAAGCCAGGACAAGCTTTGCTTCAGTAATATATCCGGGGTCTATGTTGACAGCTCGCCTCGTGGCCTTTAAGTATCTGGCCACACGTTTTTCAAAACTGTTTGTCTTTAATTTTATAGCGGGCAGTTTTGCTGGGTCAATAAGCTTTGCAAAGCTATAGAAACACCTCATTAAGCCTGCGCCCATCTCTTTCTCATAATAATTTGTAACATCAAAGTCTGCTTTTTTGCTCTTATAGTCTATGGGGCCAAACTTAAGCTTAAGGAGTTTCTCAGCTCCCAAAAAAGCTTTTTCTGATGATGCAATAATACCAGTAATAAGTTTTGCTTGATGGGTTTTCATAAGTAGAGAAAGATAGCTATAGGCTCTTTACCTCCCATACCTCTCTATCGAGTATATGGGCGATATAGTCTATCCTTTTTATGGCACGGTCTATAACTTTCCTGAAGTGTTCTGCGTGGTTATGATGCTGTTCCATGTCATATAGGCGGGCTTCCATATCCTTAAGCTGAAGGTACATCTTCTTAAGCTCAACGGCATGACGATAGTTAAGAAACTTCTGTTTAAGAAAATTCTTTATTAGTCTCGCCTCCCCCCTCTTTATCTTAGTTATCTCGATACCCATACCCGGGTAGTAACCTACCTGAGAACGTTTGGCCAACCAGGCAACCTTGCCTTCTACATTTATAGGGGGGCTATCGGGCAATAGCGTAAGTTCAAGCCTTACCTGTGTATGTATCGGGAAGGTCTTTTTAGTCTTTAAGAAAAGCCCTTTTTGTGTCATATCTTTAGTCTCAAGGAGGTAGACACTCAGGATATGTGATGAGCGCTTATCTATTCTGTAGACTTTGACTCTTGTAGCGACTGCGAGCCTTTTATGATATTTTCTCTTTTCCATCTTAATAGTCCTTCTAATTCTCACTCAGGTTTTTTAGGGAGAACCTTTTCTATGACCAGCGGGTACCTTACCTTTAATTCATTATTTAAAAGCACTTCAACAGCATATTCACCAGGGGTATTAAAGCGTATATTATTAAAACGTGCTACAATGCGGTGCTTTGCCTTCAAGCCAGAAAGCGCAAACTCTGTCTTTTTGTCCTCTATAAGCTTCGTATTGTCAGGAGCTACTATCCTTGTCCTCTGTTTAAAGCTTCCCAAGCCACTGCACCAGCAGTTCATCACATACAAAGCAGGATGAGATGCTGGAAAAGTCGGTGCGCCTATAGTCTCAAAAAGTCCTATAAGCATAAACTTACCATTATCTTCACGCCTTACCTCATCGCAAAGAATAGAAAAAAGCAGCGTAGGTTGTATCTGTTCGCTCTCCATTTTTTTACCTTATTTTGTTTGAGTCATTATAGCATAAGCCGATACGCTAAGACAAGTGAAATGTTGCCACAACTTACGGAAGCGATAGCGACGTAAGTTGTAATGGCAACATTTTATCCTGAAGGCGCGACGAAAAGGAGCGCCTGAAGGATCTAAGTACCAGATTCTTCGCCCTTTGGGCTCAGAATGACAGTGCTGCGTTATGCCTGTGCCACTGCTGTCTGCCTAAATATATATTTTGCTTTACAAAGTTACTACTTAATGTATATAATAGTTTAGCATGTATAAAAACTTCTACGGGTTAAAAGAAAATCCATTCAACGCAACAAGCGATCCTCACTTCCTCTATCTTAGCAAGCGGCACAAAGAGGCACTGTCATCTTTAGTATACGGCATCAACGAGCGCAAGGGCTTCATAGAGATAACCGGTGAGATAGGCACCGGAAAAACCACCCTATGCCGTGCGCTGCTTAATGAGTTGGATGCAAAGACTAAGACCGCCTTTATACTAAACCCCAGGCTTTCCGAGATGCAGCTTGTAAGAGCTGTTATCGAGGACTTCGGCATCATGGTAAAAAGAAACTCAAAGATTGAGATGATAAAAGCACTCAATGAATTCCTGATAAAACAGCTTAGCGCAGGCAATAATGTTGTGCTCATCATCGATGAATCCCAGAATCTAAAAAATAATATACTCGAAGAGATAAGGCTGCTCTCCAATCTTGAGACTGAAAAAGAGAAACTTTTTCAGATTGTACTCGTAGGGCAGCCTGAACTTAAACAAAAACTCGCATCTCCGGACTTGGTCCAGCTGAAACAGAGGATTTCAATAAGATATCACATCCTTCCGCTTGAGAGGCATGAGATATCAGCATACCTGCAACACCGTTTACATGTAGCTGGTGGGCATGGTGATATTCTGTTTGATGATTCAGCCATAGATGAGATATATGAATACTCAAAAGGGGTGCCTCGCCTCATAAATATCGTATCTGACAGGGCGATGCTTCTTGGCTATGTCCAGGAGATAAGAACTTTTGATAGTGATATTATAAAAAGAGCTGTCGCTGAGATCGAAAACCTTGTGTTGCAGCAATGAGAAAGGTTACTAGATAGATGAGTATTATAAATGATGCATTGCATAAAGCGCGCCAAGAAAAAGAAAAAGCTCAAGAACCGCACGGGGAGTCAAACGAGCCTGAGCCACAGAGAACGCC
>JABMRG010000122.1 GCA_013202935.1 Candidatus Omnitrophota bacterium | reverse complement strand
CTTCTAAAGAGGAGACTCCTAAGGCAGAGGAGAAATCCAAGGTCGAGAAGAAAAAAGAAGAAAAACCGGCTGAGGCTCCAAAACCTAAGCAAGAAGAAAAACCTAAGGCAGAAGATAAAAAAGAAGATAAGCCTGCAGAGGAGCCCAAAGCAGAAGCGAAATCCCCGGAGGGGGAAAAACCTGCAGCACCACCGGAAGCTGAAACAAAACCAGCTGAAGCTCCAAAGGCAGAAGCGAAATCCCCGGAGGGGGAAAAACCAGCAGAACCACCAAAAGCCGAAGGTGATGCAAAAGACAAGAAGCGCAAAAAGATAAACATGATGTCTCTTAAGGAGCTCGATAAGAAGCTTAATGAGGTTAAGGAGAAGATGGGTAGTCTCAAGTCACGCTATGCTAGGCAGCTTCTTAAACAGAAAGAGAACTTATCTAAAAATGCTTAAAAGACAAAAGAAGACAAAGAATCCATTCTATTTTAAGACGCACCTTGAATTGCGTGAATCCACAGGCCTCAAGGCACGTAATGCACGTGAGCTGGTAAGTATCATAAAAGAAGTACCAGGTTCTGTAATATACTACCATACACATGTTTTCTTACAGCAGCATCAGTTTTTATCACCAGAGCCTCCAAACGCGTTTGCATACTGGGTTACTACGGCGCTTGGTGAGGATGCCCTTGGAGAGCGATTGGGTAGCATAGATATATGCCAGTTCCATACTATCAGGCAGCTGAGGGAGAAGCTGATAGAGGTGATAGAAGCGCACCTTTTTGATGCCAAAGAGCTCAGGAATGCCCCGGCAGGCAAGGAGTTTGATTTTACTAAATCACGAAGTGTTATCTTGCCTACCCCTTATGTTGCGCATAACCTTGATGAGATGGTCGAAGCCCTTAGGAAGGTGACAATACGTTCAATAGATTTTCACATCTTTAATTCACGCTTAAGGCTTGAGAAGGGGGTAAACGACTTTTCAAACTGGATAGAGACTACCTTGGGGTATACAAAGCTGGCTTTGCAACTTAGCGATTTTGATCCTTACACATATACATTGGAAGGGTTAAGAAGCCATATCATTAATATAATAGAAAACAGCATTGAACGGGAGTTGCAATATGCCAAAAAGTAATACAGCGCCGACACTCGAAGATTATATACCTATTGTGGGTGAGAGTACTATTGATGAGCTTAAGCTATTAGCCTCTCATCTAAAGGGCAAAAAGATCCAGCATATAAACTCAACAAAGGTAGGTGGTGGTGTAGCAGAGATGCTCAACCGCATAGTCCCTTTGATGAAGGAGCTCGGAGTAGATATAGAGTGGGATACGATAGAAGGAAACCCGGAGTTTTTCAATGTAACAAAGAAATTTCATAATGCGCTTCATGGAAGATCAGAGATCCTGGTAGATAGGGACTTTGATATATATTTAGAGACTGCCAGAGAATATAACCAGAATACTAAGATTAAAGGTGATGTTGTATTTGTGCATGACCCCCAGCCTATAGCGCTTATTCAGAATAAGAAGAAGTTTAAAAATACAAAATGGGCATGGAGATGCCACATCGATGTATCATCGCCAAACGAAAGGGTATGGGATTTTTTATCGACATTTGTAGAAGGTTATGATGGTTCAATATTCTCAAGCCCTAAGTTTACACGTCCTCTTAAGATACCACAGTTTTTAATCTGTCCCGCCATAGACCCTTTGAGCGATAAGAACAAACCATTAGGTAAACAAGATATAGACAAAACCCTTGCCAAATATGGCATAAATAAGAATAAGCCTATAATTACTCAAGTCTCAAGATATGATTATCTAAAAGACCCGCTTGGCCTAGTCGAAGCGTTTAAGCTAGTTAAAAAGTATGTAGATGCGCAGCTTGTATTTGTAGGAAACAGTGCAGCAGATGACCCTGAAGGGGCAAAGGTACTAAATGAGGTAAAAGAGAAGGCTGAAGGACTTGATGATGTGCATATACTACTTATTCCTCCAGAGCGTAATGATGTAGAGGTAAATGCCCTACAGCGCGCCTCCTCAGTAGTGGTTCAGAAGTCCATTAAGGAGGGGTTTGCCCTTACTGTAACTGAGGCACTATGGAAAGGAAAGCCTGTTGTCGCATCTGCGGTTGGTGGTATACCTTTACAGATAAAGAATAAATATAGCGGACTTCTCTCACATTCTATAGAAGGTACTGCGCTACATATAAGACAGTTTTTACATAATCCTGCCTATGCCAAGAGGCTTTCACATAATGGCAAGACACACATAAAACGCAATTTTCTAATAACGCGCCTGATAAGAGAGCATATGCTTTTAGTGCTTGCCTTATTTAACAAAGGCGATATTATTTCACTATAATGCTAGAGACAATTTTTCCTGAGATAAGTTTTGAGAATATATCATTATTACATTACCTCTTTGTTTTCTTAGGCGGTGTACTGATAAGCCTTACACCCTGCGTATATCCGCTCATTCCCATAGCAGTCGGTTTTATCGGAGCAAGTTCAGCTAAAGCAAAAAGCAGAGGTTTTCTTCTGTCAATATTTTATGTATTGGGCATAGCTATTGCCTACTCGGCCCTGGGGGCATTTGCAGCGTTGACAGGCAGGCTGTTTGGCGAGATAACAACAAGTCCCTGGACATACCTTATTATCGGCAATATATTCTTACTCTTAGGGCTTTCTATGATGGATGTATTTACCTTGCCCATACCAGGTTTCTTAAAATCTCACGGGACAGGCAAGAGAAGGGGAATACTGGGGGCACTTATAATCGGTATATCGAGCGGGTTTATAGTAGGGCCGTGCACAGCACCCGTGCTTGGCGCTGTCCTTGCTTATGTTGCAAGCAAGCAGAATATTCTTTTTGGAGTCTCATTGCTTTTTACATTCGCCTTAGGCATGGGCCTTATCTTAATAGTGGTTGGTACATTCACAGGGTTGTTATCTTCTTTGCCTAAATCCGGAAAATGGTTAAATATTATTAAGAGGGTCTTTGGTATTATATTGATAATATGTGCCGAGTATTTTATAATTATGGCAGGAAAGAGGCTTTAATATGAAAAGACTTATTTTGGCTTTAATGGTGTTGCCAGCCGTATGCTTTTTATCCGTCTCATGTTCAGCGCAAAAACCAGGGGCTGCGACAGTAGCAGCTTCCAAAGAAGAGAAGGCCCTGGGCTTTACCCTCAAAGATCTTCATGGTAATGATGTTTCGTTAAATGATTTTTCAGGCAAGGCTGTATTCTTAGAATTTACTACTACCTGGTGCCCTTATTGCATTACTATGATACCCGAGATAAAAAAAGCCTACAATGACTATAAAGATAAGGGGTTAGAGGTAGTGGCGGTCTATATTCGGGAGAGAAAAGAGGATGTGGAGGCCTTTGATAAAGAGCATGGGATACCGTACAGGGTTTTGCTTGACCCTGATGGAAGCATCGCAACGCAATACAGAGTAGTGGGTGTGCCCACTATTATAATAATTGATAAGGATGGTGTAATAAGATATAAAGGGCACAAGGTACCGTCAGGTATAATTGAAGATGTAGTGAAGGAGGTAAGATAATGGCGATTACTATAGATGGAGCATTATGCACAGGTTGCGGTTTGTGTGAAAGCATGTGCGCAGATAAGTTTGAGATGGGCGATGATAATCTAGCACATGTAAAAGAAGGTAACTGTGACTGTGACATTAATGAAGTAGCATCAAGCTGCCCAGTTGAGGCTATAAAGGTCAGCGAATAACCTAATTATAGAAGAGTTGTTTAGAACGTTGAAGGTATTTCCTGCAGATAAACGCTGCTACTATAATCTTTATAGTATCAGCAGGAACAAAGGGTAAGACACCAAGGTAGAACGCCTTGCGCGTACCAAGGCCAAGCCCAAATTTTAACCAGCCCGCACCGCAAAAAAGTATTACAAGCTCTCCCACAATCAATGCGCTCAATATAGCTGCTGTGGACTCACTATTTTTAAGCATTCTTCCTATAATATAGGATGCTGCTACAAATCCCACTAAATAACCACCAGTAGGCCCAAGGATATAATAGAACCCAAAGGCTCCTGATAAGAATATGGGAAGCCCCAGGCCACCCAGAAGAAGATAGATACCTTGTGATAAAGAGCCCAGCCTTCTTCCGAGTAAGGCGCCTGAAAGAAGAACAAAAAATGTCTGTAAAGTTATAGGGACTGGGGTAAACCCGAGTGGTATATAGATATATGCGCCCAACGCGGTCAGCAAGACAAAGCTTATAGTACCTATGCACGTAATTGCGAGCCTATCCTGTATAATCTCTCTCTTTGTTAAGGTTAAAGCTACAGAAGCACCCATCTTTATCTCCTTTTAGAATAGAAGCTTACCTTAAAATAAAGTTTATGTCAATATCTTTTTGAAGGTATAAAAACTTGCTTGTACCCTTTTGTCCACTGCGGAAAACAAGCGTTAGCCTCAAATTTTCCTTGCTTTTTTTGGGAGGTGTTGATATAATCATTTTCACAGAATAAACTCAAAAATAAGGGAGGTATAGGAAAGATGGGAAAAATCTTAAGTATTATAATAGGAACGGCTTGTGTAGTCGTTGGTGTTGTGTTTATATTTGTTTTTAATGAAGCATTCTTATTGGGTTTACAGTTTTTGGCGACATTGATCTTGATATTAGGCGGCCTTATAGCAGTTATAGCTGGAATTTCAGAGATAAAAGACTCTCTGACTGCTAAAAAGAGCGAAGAGACAAAGAACGAAGAGAAAAAGGAATAGATAGTTTACATATTTATACTAGGGGCGGCATCTTTTTAAAGAAAGATACCGCCCCTATTTTGTTGACAATAGGTTATATTTATGCTAAAATTTTTTCGAAGGTAAAAAACGAAGGGAGGTGGGTAGATGGATTGGACGTTTGTAATAATGGAGTCGGTTAGGGAGATGTTTACAGGCCTTACTCATGGCTTACGCCAAACTCTAGGTGTCTTATTAATACTTATTATAGGTTGGCTGATAGCTAAGATAATTGAGACTGTACTTGTGAGAGGCCTCAAGCTGATAAGGCTGGATACCTTGGCAGAGAAGTCCGGGACAAGCAATTTCTTGGCAAAGGGCGGTATAAAATACACTCTATCAGAACTGGTAGGTGTTCTTGTCTACTGGATAGTAATGCTTATAGTTATTATAACAGCATTGAATTCTATGCAGTTGACTGTTGCCGCGGAGCTTTTGAATACCGTTGTAGCCTATATACCTAATATAATAGCTGCGGTATTTATACTTGTTCTAGGTATGTTCGTTTCAACCCTTCTGAGCACAGTGATAAGAACAGCTGCAAGCAACGCCGGCATTACCCAGGCAAAGCTATTATCTCAGATCACTCAGATAGTAGTAATTGTATTTGTTGCCATAATAGCACTTCAGCAGCTAAAGATCGAGATAGGCGTAATCCTTAAATTGATCAACATCATTATGGCTGGAATATGTTTGGGATTGGGGCTTGCGTTCGGTTTGGGATCAAAGGATGTTGCTGGTAAATTTGTTGAGGAGCTTGTAGCTAAGTTAAAGAAAAAATAGGTTCTCTTTAGCAACGTAAAAGGGCAAAATCTAGAAATTGAAAGGCAAAAATTCTTAAGGGACTCCAAATGTTGGAGTCCCTTTGTTTTTAGTCGACACTAATGGCAAAAAATCATAAAAATAGAGTAGGTCTTACATACGACTTAAGAACAGATTATATATTCAAGCCAGGTGACCCTCCGGATATAAATGCTGAGTTTGACCATCCATCAACAATCGATATGATAGCAGACGCCATTGAGTCAGGCGGGCATACAGCTGTCAAGGTTGGCAATGTCGATAATCTCTTAAAGAGCCTGGATGGCCTTGACGTTGATATAGTGTTTAATATTTGTGAGGGCATGCACGGAAGAAACAGGGAGTCGCAAGTTCCCATGTTGCTTGAGTTGAGAGGAATCCCGTTTGTAGGAGCAGACCCGCTCTCTTTAGGTATTACCCTTGATAAGATTATTACAAAAAAGATATTAAAGAGCCACGGCATTGAAACACCTGCCTATATAGAGATCAAAGATAGCCGTAACCTAAATGGCCTTGGCCTTAACTTTCCGTTGATAGTCAAACCGCGTTTTGAAGGATCAAGCAAGGGATTAAATGATAACTCACTCGTTAAAAACAGGCAAGGCCTCTTGAAGCAGTCCAAGTGGCTTATCGAGAAATATAACCAACCTGCTATTGCTGAGGAGTTTATCTCAGGTGAGGAGTTTACAATCGGAATAATCGGTAACAAGGACCCAAAACCATTTCCAGTTGTACAGGTTGAGATAGATGGGAGCTTGAGCCTTAATAATCTCTTTTATACATTTTCGCGTATACATTCTGATGCGATAAGGTATGTATGCCCTGCGCCTATATCCAAAAGGCTATCGAAACAACTGCAGAACCTTGCTGTCGCAACATACGAAGCCACAGAGTGCCTGGACTTCTCACGTGTTGATATAAGGGTAGATAAGAACGGCAAACCATACGTACTGGAGATTAACCCGCTTCCATCCCTTTCAACTGCGGATGTCTTTGGTATAGTAGGAAAACATCTCGGAGTAGGTTACAATCGCATGGTTCTAGATGTCTTAGATGCTGCGATTAAAAGGTATGGCATATAAATGAAAGTAGCATTAGTGTATAATCTCAAGAAAGACCCCGAGGTTGAGGGCGTACCTATAGACTATTATTCTGAGTTTGACAGTAAAGAGACTATTGAATCTATATCTAATGCCATAAGTTCATCTGGCCACCAGGTCTGCCTTGTTGAGGCTGACAATCAGATTGTTGACAGGCTGATCTCAGAAAGGCCTGATATAGTATTTAATATTTCAGAAGGGCTAAACGGCCCAAGCAGGGAGTCACAGGTACCTGCGATTCTTGATTATCTGGATATACCTTATACAGGTTCTGGCGTGATGGCGCAGACTATCTCTTTGGACAAGGCAACAGCCAAAAGGCTTTTTTTACATCATAAGATACCCACTCCCAAATTCCAGGTCTTTAAGGGTAAAAACGAGCCGCTAAAAAGACAGCTTACATTTCCACTTATTGTCAAGCCCAACAGTGAAGGCTCTGCAAAGGGCATAACCAAAGATAGTGTTGTATATAATAAATCACGATTACAGAGAGAAGTAGATAAGATTATAAGGACTTACAACCAGGATGCGCTTGTCGAAGAATTTATCGACGGTAAAGAAGTTACGATCGGCATACTCGGCAATGATAAGTTTTTTGATCTGCCTATTCTTGAGATTGACTTTTCAAACTGTAAGGATTCGGGTGAATATTTCTATTCATGGCGTATGAAGGAGTATCAGGGCAGTGAAGAGCTTGGTCTTACGCCGCAGTTTTACTGTCCTGCGAACCTTGAAGAAGAGGTCGCAAAGAGGATAAAAGAGGTTGCTTATAAAGCGCACAGCATAATAGGTTGTAAGGATTTTTCAAGAGTTGATGTACGCTTAAGCAGAGATAACGTACCTTATGCTCTTGAGATAAACCCTCTGCCCGGGCTCGACCAAAAAGAGAGTAATTTTCCTATGATTGCAAAGGCAGCAGGTATAAGTTATGATAAACTTATTGAGACTATACTGATGCTTGCTGTATCAAGGTATAAGAAGGATAAGGCTTCCCATTATAAAGAATTGGTTACGTCAAGCAGAACAGACACAGGCGCTGCTGATTATCTGAATGACAGCATGTTAAAGGGATGGAAAAGTGGCATCTAACGATAGCCGACGCCTTGCCATATGGCCTGATGCTGATGATACCAACTGGAATGATTGGAAATGGCAGGTAAGAAATAGAGTTACCTCATTAGATCAGCTACGGGCGCTTATTGATATAACACCGGAAGAGGAAGCAGGAACTGCAAGGGCACGTGGCCGACTATCAATGGCTATTACACCCTACTGGGCCATGCTTATGGATCCTGATAATCCAAAATGCGCTATAAGACGGCAGGTAGTACCATTGTCAGATGAATTTTATGTTGATCCCACAGATATGTTAGATCCCTGTGGTGAGGATAAAGATTCTCCGGTATCTAACCTTGTCCATAGGTACCCGGATAGGATACTACTCTTGGCAACTGACCTCTGTGCTTCATACTGTAGACACTGTACCCGTCGCAGAATGGTAGGCACAAAGGAAAGAATCATAACAAGTGGTAATCTTGAGAAGGCCTATGAATATATCAAGTCAAACCGCAAGATACGCGATGTCCTTATCTCGGGTGGAGATCCGTTTATGCTTGATGACTCTAAGCTTGAATATATATTGAAGACACTCAAAGAGATCCCGCATATTGAACTTCTACGCATAGGGACCCGTGTTCCTGTAGCAATGCCTATGCGCATTACGCCTGAATTTGTAAACATGTTAAAGAAATACGCGCCCTTATGGATAAGCATACATTTTAATCATGCCAAAGAGATTACGAAAGAGGTAAAGTTTGCCTGCGATATGCTGGCTGATAATGGCTTTGTTCTTGGTTCACAGACTGTGCTGCTAAAAGATATAAATGACAAACCCTCTATAATGAAGAGGCTTGTGCATGAACTTGTTAAGATAAGAGTGAGGCCATATTATATATACCAGTGTGACCCTGTAAGAGGAACCAGCCATTTCCGTGCACCTATTGCCAGCGGCATAAATATTATGGAGAAATTAAGAGGCCATACATCTGGATACGCTGTTCCGACGTATGTAGTAGATGCGCCCGGCGGAGGGGGAAAGATACCTGTTAACCCAAACTATACCGTTGCGCAGTCTAAAGATGAGCTTACTCTAAGAAATTACAAAGGATATATATATAGATATAAGGAGCCACAGGAGCAAGTAGTAGATAAAGAAGAAAAGATAGATATAGGCGAAAAGAGCTCCGCAGAGAGCGCTTGAATAAAGGATTGAATTGTATAGCATTGTGTGCTAAGGTAGAATCAGAATTTAGAGGTTTATAATGCGCTATGTTATATTATTGGTTATATTCCCTTTTCTCGTTTCAGGCTGCCAGCTTCCTTTTGAATTTAGGCCTGAAGAAGAGATAAAGGCTGAAGTAGTTGAGAAGGATTCCTCCTTTGTTGCTATACTTGACCAAAAAGCAGAGATAGATGAGAAGATAAAAGTTTTGAAGCAGGGGCTTAGTAACGAAAAAGGTAGGATCAGGAGCAAGGTAATCATATTAAAACAAGAGCTCGAAGCCGAAGCAGCACACGTAAGCAGCAGAATAAAAGAGATAGACGCGCAACTCGATCCTCACCGTAGCGAGCTTCGGCAGAAAATAGACGAGCTTGTCATGGAGCTCAAGCTTAAAGAATCCTCTCTTTCCGCCACCAACAAGATGATCGCCAAGCTCCAGAAGCTCATTCAGCAGGGTGAGAAGTCAGAGAGCCTGGCTGAAGAAGCCCCAAAGTGGCAGGATAAGGTAACCTCATTACGTACTCAAGTACAAGAACTTGAAATAGAAGTCTCATCTCTGCGCGATAGGATACGCCTCAACCGCCTCAAACTCCGCCTCATCAAATAGGGAACGTTTCACTCGCTTCCAACCCTTTATTTTACTTAGAGTTACAACAAGGAACATTACACTTTTTATTATTTGCTGATTCCTCTATTAATACCTGCATCAATTGCCTATAATTTTTCTGTTGCTCTTTAGGAGTTTTACCCATATTGCCATATGATGGATTAGTATCAACAAGTGGGTCAATTTCACCGATGGCATAATGTTTGTAACTAGACCAAGAATACTCTAAAGGATCTTTTACAAGTCCTGCCTCGACAGGGTTCTTCTCAATATATATGTCAGCCCTTAACATGTATTGTTCAGTATCAATCAAGTAACTCTTAAATCTACCTTGCCATAAATGTCCTACATATCCTCGTCTTCTTTTTCGATAATGGTTATATGATATTTGCAGGCTCTGCATTACTTTTGATATGTTTACATTTTGAGCAGCATCAATGCACAAGTGGACGTGGTTTTTCATAAGCACATAATGATAGAGAAGAAACTTGTATTTTTTCTTATAACGCTTAAGTAGTTTTTTGAAATAGCTATAATCACAACCTCTAATAAAAACAGCTCTTTTGTTATTTCCTCTTATAACAATATGATATACCCCTGACCACGTATCACCTCTTGGTTGCATTGGCATGTTATACCTCCTTTTCATTTATCTATTTCGTAATAAGCCTCATATATATATAGTCGCAAGAACTTAAGGTTTTCTTTCAAAAAAAATTCAAAAAAATAAAAAATGTAACATGTCTTGCTATAACTAGTTGCAATATAAGAGGTTGGAAGCGAGTGAAACGTTCCCATTTAATGATTGATTTTAATAAGAGAGTATGGTAAAATTTAGCCCCTATTAGAATATAACTTAGTCTTAATAAAGGAGACTTCCTATGCTGACCATAAAGAGAGCATTAATAAGCGTATCAGATAAGACAGGCCTTGAGCAACTGGCCAAGGCCTTGAGCAGCCGCGGTGTTGAGATAATATCAACTGGTGGCACAGCCCGCTTTATATCAGGTTTAGGTATTAATGTAAAGCCTATAAATGAAGTGACAGGTTTTCCGGAGATGCTTGATGGCAGGGTAAAGACGCTCCACCCTAAGATACACGGAGGGCTCCTTGCTTTAAGAACAAGCCAAGAGCACATTGAGCAGCTAAAAGCTCAAGGAATAGAACCTATAGATATGGTTGTGGTCAACCTCTACCCGTTTCAGAAGACAATATCAAGGCAGGGGGTAAAGCTCGACGAGGCTATTGAGAATATAGATATAGGCGGTGTATCTATACTTCGTTCAGCTGCCAAGAATTACCAGTCTGTAGCTGTTGTCACAAGCCCGGCACAATATGAACAGATAACAGAAGAGCTAAGCAAGAATAATGGCCAGATTACAGAGGAGACACTCAGGTGGCTTGCTGTAGACACCTTTAAACTTACCTGTGAGTATGATACGCATATCCATAACTACCTAAAAGATATTCTGACTTCGTCCCAGGGGGAAGGAGATGAGTCGATATTCCCGAAATACCTGAGCCAAACATTTAATAAGATCCAGGATCTTCGCTATGGAGAAAACCCGCACCAGCAAGCCGCATTTTATAAGGGAGGTTACCTGCGTGAAAGCTCTGTTTCGAATGCAAAACAACTCCATGGCAAATCATTATCCTATAACAATATAATGGATATGGATGCTGCTTTAGAGGCGGTTAAAGATTTTGAAAAGCCTGCTGCATGTATAATAAAACACGCAACTCCGTGCGGCTTGGCAACAGCGGATACTCTTACTAAGGCTTACACAGATGCCCTTGAGTGCGATTCTCTTTCAGCCTTTGGCGGCATAATAGGGCTCAACAAAAGAGTAGATATCAATACTGCAGAGGCGATTCTCTCTTCAGATTTTGTAGAATGCGTAATAGCAGCAGGATATGATCAGAATGCGCTCCAGAGGCTCATGACCAAGCCTAATATGAGGTTACTCTCTGTGGAGTCTATAGCAAAATCACGCGATAAGAGAGACTGGCATATAAGAAAGATAACAGGTGGAGTACTTGTGCAGGCAAGAGATACTGAGGATATGGATATGTCTCAGCTTAAGATAGTAACTGAGAAGAAGCCTACTCCCGAAGAAGTAGATTCACTTCTTTTTGCATGGAAGGCGGTAAAGCATATCAGGTCCAACGCGATAGCCTTAATTCAGGGTTCAAAGACCGTAGGCATTGGCGCAGGGCAGATGAGCAGAGTAGACTCTGTATTTATGGCTATTCATAAAGCAGGCGATAAAACCAAAGGGGCTATCCTGGCATCTGATGCATTCTTTCCAAAGGAGGATGCGGTTGAGATTGCTGCGGATGCAGGAGTAACTTCGATCATACAGCCCGGCGGCTCAAAGGCTGATGATAACATAATAGCCTTATGCAATAGAAAAAAACTATCTATGGTATTTACAGGTATACGCCACTTCCGCCATTGATGGATTACCTTAACACCTTTACCAACTACGAAAGACTCTCTTGTTATAATTACAGGAAAGCTTATAATCTAGATAGGATTAAGAAACTTCTGCTGCTCCTTGATAGTCCCCAAACCAAATACCCGTCTATAATAATATCAGGCACCAAAGGCAAAGGTTCAACAGCAAATTTATTGGCTTCTATCCTCAAGCAGGCAGGTTTAAAGGTAGGTTTGTTTACCTCACCCCACCTTGTTTCACTAAGGGAAAGGATACAGGTAAGCGGTGCTCTCATTTCAGAGAAAGAATTTTGCAAAACCTTATCTTTTATCAAGCCCGTTATAAAAAAGTATAGGCTTAGCCGTCTAACATATTTTGAGGTACTGACAGCTCTATGTCTATTATATTTTGCCAGAAAAGGTGTAGATATAGCTGTTCTGGAAGTAGGCCTGGGGGGCAGGCTTGATGCTACCAATGTTACCCAACCGCTTCTATCTTTAATAACACCTATAAGCTATGACCATACAGGCCTTTTAGGCAATACTATAGAAAAAATAACAAAAGAAAAATGCGGCATTATCAAGAAAAACTCCTATGTAATAAGTGGCCTTCAAACCAAGGAAGCGCTTAAGGTAATAAAGGATACCGCAGCAAAGAAGGAGTCTAAACTTTTAGTTGTAGGCAAAGATATAAACTGCAAAAATATAAAGGTACGACTATCAGGCTCAATTTTTGATGCATATACACCTTACTCATCTTACAAGGGGCTAAGCCTGAAACTTGTAGGTAAACATCAAGTAGATAATGCGCTTTTAGCACTGACAGCAGCCGAAATTCTAAAAGACGAATTTGATTTTGATATTGATAAGAAGCACATAAGCTCAGGCCTAAAGAGAACAGAGATTGCAGGCAGGTTCCAGATAATCTCAAAAAGCCCTTATGTAATATTAGATAGTTGCCAGAATAAGGCCTCAGCCGAAAGCTTAAAGAATGCCTTTGCCGCAACCTTCGGCAAAAAACCACTCGACATACTCATACTCGGGGCCTCTTCTGATAAAGATATAGAAGGAATTGGAAAAACGCTCTGTCCTATGGCTAAAGCTGTAATCTTTACTAAGGCCAACACACCACGAGCAACAGAACCTAAGGTTTTAGCTAAAGAGATGGGTAAATATTGCAGGGAGCATTATGTTGCTTATGATGCAAAAGATGCCTTATTTTTTGCAAAAAGCCTATGTGCCAAAAAAGGCACTATACTAATTGCAGGCTCACTGTTTTTAGTAGGTGATATCTTAAGATGAATGTAGACTCAGAAGATACAATAGTAGCTATATCAACACCTGCCGGCGAAAACGGCATAGGTATCGTACGCATGAGCGGGCCATCCTGCCTGCAGATAGCAGATAAGATCTTTGCCTCAAAGAATGGCAAAAGATCTTCTGAATTCAAGACCCATACAGTGCACTACGGCCATATTGCTGATAATGGTAATATAGTTGATGAGGTCTTGTTGAATGTCATGCGTAAGCCCTCTACATATACAAAAGAGGATATCGTTGAGATAAACTGCCACGGGGGTGTAGTCGCATTACGCAAGATACTAGACCTGACAATATCTCTGGGGGCACGTTTGGCAGAACCTGGTGAGTTTACCAAAAGGGCTTTCTTAAGTGGCAGGATAGACCTTGCACAGGCAGAGGCTGTGCAGGATATTATAGCCTCACGCACAGAAGAGGGACTGAGAATAGCCCAGCGCCAGCTAAAGGGTGAGACCTCGAGAAAAATAAGCGCAATCAGGTCTGAGCTTATGTCTCTTATAGCAGAGATAGAGGCAGAGATAAATTTTCCAGAAGAAGAACTCGATACATCGAAAAACTCTTCCATAAAGGTGTCATTATCTAAATCAGCAGAAGCGTTAAAAGAACTTATCGACTCATCTGATAAGGGGTTGATATTAAGAGAAGGCGTAACTACTGTTATATGCGGAAAGCCCAATGTCGGAAAGTCTACCTTAATGAACCGCTTCTTAAGGCAGGATAGGGTAATAGTAACGCCTGTTCCTGGCACGACAAGGGATAGCATAGAGGAGATCATAAACGTAAAAGGCATACCCTTAAGGATAGTCGATACAGCAGGCATAATACACGCAGAGGATGAGCCTACAAGAGAGAGTGTTGAAAAAAGCAAGCATTATATGCAGACTGCGGATCTTATACTGCTTATACTCGATTCTAGCGATAAGCTTAACAAGCAAGACCTGGATATAATAGATATAGTCAAGGATAAGAAGACCCTCGTAGTGATTAACAAGAGAGACCTTCCCGAGGCGCTACAGGTAGATGAGATAAGAGAACACCTGCGTAATAAAAAGATAATAAGGATATCAGCAAAAGAGAACTTAGGGCTAGAGGAGCTTGAAGATGCAATAAGTGATATCTACTGGTCAGGTGAAGTTAAAAGTGAGAATATATTCATATCCAATTCAAGGCACCTGGAAGCAGTGAGAAGGGCCTTGGAATTTATTAAAGATGCAATAGGCAGCATAAATGATGGGAAGCCATGGGAATTTATATCTGTAGATATAAAAGACGCGCTTCAGGCGTTAGGTATCATTACTGGTGATGTATTTACAGAAGAACTATTAGATGCTATCTTTAGCAAATTCTGCATTGGGAAATGACGAAAGCTAGGAGCGGGGATGAATAAGAAAAAAATAGAAAAAGCAGTCAAGGATATTCTAGCAGCAATTGGGGAGAACCCAGATAGAGAAGACCTGCAGGATACACCACGACGCGTTGCTGAGATGTATGAAGAGATATTTAGCGGACTGAAACAGGATCCTAAGAAGGAACTGGAGGTAATACTTGGAGAGAAGCATAGTGAGATAATCTTGTTAAAGGGTATACCATTATACTCAATCTGCGAACATCATCTTCTGCCATTCTTAGGTAAGGCGCATGTTGCCTATATACCAAAAGGAGGAAGGGTTACAGGTTTAAGCAAGCTGGTAAGGGTAGTTGATATACTCTCAAAGAGGCCGCAGGTCCAGGAACGCCTGACAACACAGATAGCAGATATTATAATGGAGAAGCTAAAGCCTTTGGGCGTTCTGGTAGTAATAGAGGCAGAGCATCTTTGCATGTCTATGCGTGGGGTGAAAAAACCTGGCACCGTAACTACCACAAGCGCAGTAAGGGGTATATTCAAGGAGAATGCAAAGACAAGGCAAGAGGCACTATCCCTTATAAAATAATGATTTACGTAGTTTGAGTTTTATGCTATAATTAACCCTCAAACTTGGAGAGAGTAGATGGAAAAAAGAATCTATGAGAGAATATCCCTACCGATTAAGCTTACATATGAAGTAAAGACCAGGCCACAGGTTATAAGGAATTCTGTAAGTAAGGATATCAGCGGTAGCGGCATATGCCTCTCACTCAAAGAAAAGCTGCTGCCCAAGACAGCCTTAACTATTAGTATGATTATAGGTACAGAGGATAACACCATTAATTTAAATGGCAAGGTTGTCTGGAATAGAAGGGTAGAGATTATAGGCGATGATGGGCCTATTGTCTATTATGATACGGGAATCGAGCTTATCAATGCCGACCCTATCAATATCAATAAGATAATTACCCACTTTTATGGTAAGTCCTTTTAACTAAACTCACTAATCTTTTATGAATTTCTTCTTACAATTAGGAAAGAATAAGGTATTTATAACCACTGTCCTAGTCTGGCTTATTGCACAGATTACCAAGGTGCTCATAGGCCTCATCAGAGAGAAGAAGTTTAATTTTAAGTGGCTTATAGGCACAGGTGGAATGCCAAGCTCCCATTGCGCTGGTGCTGCAGCATTCGCAACTACCTTAGGCCTGGAATTTGGTTTTGACTCTTCAATGTTTGCGATCGGGCTTGTATTTGCCATAGTCACAATGTTTGATGCGCAGAGCGCAAGAAGAGCCACAGGCAAACAGGCGGAAGTTCTTAATAAGATGTTTGAAGATATATATTTCAAAAAGCCCATAAAAGAAGATAGGCTTATAGAACTGATAGGCCATACCCCTGTGCAGGTCCTTACAGGAGCTGTTTTTGGTGGTATATTAGGTTACTTATTCTACATATATCTATGATATATAGGAAGGAGAGAACGTAAAGAGTGGATAGAAACCAGATAAAGATCATTGTGATGGCAGCTATTATTCTGATTGCTGTGGCTGGAGTTACATTAGTAGTTGCACGCTTGCCTAAAAAGCCCGCACCTAAAATTGAAAAAACAGAACCAATCCAAAAGAAAGTGCCAGTTGTTACTACTGCTGCAGCTGTTAAAGAATTTAGTGTTGTCAAGGAGGCTAAGAAGCTGCTTGAAGAAGGCGAGAGAGGTGAAGCGGTTAGAAAACTTGAAAATATAGCATCTCTCAATCAAGGCTCAGAACAGGCGTATAGGTCGCTCCTTTTACTTGCTGATATATATAAAGATGATGCTAATCTTTTAAAGGCAAAAGGTATCTATTTGGCTATATTGAATGACTATTCGGAGTATTGTGATTATGCCGGCATACAGAAAGAGCTTACCAGTTTAAACATGAAGATTCTATTTTCTCCAATTCCAACGAAAACAAGTGAAACATATGAGGTAGTTCCAGGTGACTCGCTGATAAAGATAGCAAAGAAATACTCGACCACAGTAAACCTTATTAAGAAAGCAAACGCTTTAGCCTCAGACCTCATAATGCCTGGCATGAAGCTAAAAGTTCAGAAGATTCCTTTTGCTATTGTGGTAGACAAGTCCCAATCGACGCTTACACTCCTTCAGAACGATGAAGTAATCAAGATATATACTGTCTCAACAGGAAAAAACAACTCGACGCCTGTTGGTGCATTTACTATCAAAGATAAGTTGATAGACCCGGTATGGTATAACCAGGGCGCGATAGTTCCCGCAGATAGCCCTGAAAACGTGCTTGGAACACGCTGGCTGGGGCTTACCACACCAAATCCAGGCTATGGTATACATGGTACAATTGAACCTGAAAGCATAGGGTATCAGCGTACAGAAGGCTGTGTTCGTATGTATAATACAGAGGTTGAAGAGCTTTTTTCAATTGTGCCAACCAAAACAGAAGTGACCATAATAGACTGATTATGAATGGCAGCGGTTTAGAATTTGAAAAACCAATCCTTGAATTAGAACGTAAGATAGAAGAACTTAAGAAGTTTACGAGTTCTGAGAATATAGACCTGCACTCAGAGATAAGCAGGCTTCACAAGAAGCTTGACAAACTCAAGCATGAGATCTTTGAGAATCTTACCCCATGGCAAAGAGTCCAGATAGCCCGCCATCCACAGAGGCCATATACCCTCGATTATATCAATATAATAATGAGCGATTTTATTGAATTGCATGGTGATCGTAAATTCTCTGATGACAAGGCTATGGTATCTGGTTTTGCCCACATAGACGATGTGAAGATACTGGTTACCGGGCACCAGAAGGGAAGGGATACCAATGAAAACCTTATGCGTAATTTTGGCAGCGCAAATCCTGAAGGATACCGCAAGGCGATAAGGTTGATGAAATTAGCGGAAAAATTCAATGTGCCGATAGTAAATTTTATAGATACCCCTGGCGCCTACCCTGGTATCGGTGCAGAAGAGAGAGGGCAGGCTGAGGCTATAGCTTATAATTTGCGTGAGATGGCATCTATAGGGGTGCCTATCGTAATAGTTGTTATCGGTGAAGGTGGCAGCGGAGGTGCTTTGGGAATAGGCGTTGGGGATAGAATATGCGCAATGCAGAATTCATATTACTCGGTTATCTCACCAGAGGGATGTGCTGCTATTCTTTGGAGAGACAGGGCAAAGGCTGATGAGGCAGCAGCCGCTCTTAAGCTTACAGCCCAAGACCTACTTAACCTGGGTATTATAGATGAGATAATCGCAGAACCCCTTGGTGGGGCACACCGTGATCCTGAAGCAGCAGCTAAAAATCTAAAAAGCTCACTGCTTACAAATCTTAAAGCACTTTCAAGGCTACCAAAGGATGAGATACTAAAGGCCCGTTATCAGAAGTTTCGTAATATGGGCGTGGTGGGAGAGGCCCACCAAAATTAAAAGAAGAAGTTCATTATATGCATAAGAATATAGTAATAGAGAGTAAGCTGAAGAACATAAAGGGTGTCGTAAGTGAGATAATAGGCCTGCTTAAGACTAAAAAGGCAGATGAATCTGATATCTTTGATATAAGGTTAAGCCTGGAAGAGACACTCATCAATGCTATCAAATACGGCAATAAGTTTGATAAGAGTTTGCCAGTATCTATAGATGTCTCCTGTGAAGAAAATCTGATCTCTATAACCATTGAAGATAAAGGAGAAGGTTTTGATTATAAGGGTGTACCTGATCCGACAGAAGAAGAGAATATACTAAGGTCGCGTGGCAGAGGTGTCTTTTTGGTTAAACATATTATGGATAAGGTAGAATATAATAAAAAAGGTAACCGCATTACCATGGTTAAAAGATTAAAAACGCCTAAATAAGAAGGAGGAGCTATTATGCAGATAGCCGAAAGAAAAAGCAATGATGTGACAGTATTCGATGTAGATGGTGATATAGATATAAACTCATCACCAGATGTAAGAAAGACATTTGAGAAGCCCATAGGCGAAAAGACAGCTAAGCTGGTAATAAATTTGAGCAATGTCTCTTATATCGACAGCTCAGGCCTTGCGACTCTGGTTGAGTTGCTTAAAAGGGCAAGGAGTTATGGAGGCAAGATACGGTTAAGCAATCTTGCTGCTAAGGTAAAGAGTCTCTTTGAGATAACAAAATTGGAAAAACTCTTTGATATATATGATACAGAAGAAGAGGCAGTTTCTAATTTCGAGTAGTCAATAGAAGGGAAGATAAAAATGTTGGGTATGATTTCAGGAATAGGAAGCATAGTATTAAGCACCCTCTCTCAGGTAGGCGGCATATTTATCCTTTTTGGGCAGACCCTTTACTGGATGTTCATAGGGCCTTTTATAGGAAAGGCAGCATCGCGTAAGAATATATTTGCCCAGATGGTCTTTACCGGCGCAAATAGCCTATTGATAGTCTTTTTTGTATCCTTCTTCACAGGTATAGTCCTTGCCATGCAGAGTGCTTATCAATTAGCGCAGCTAGGTGCGGAGATGTATGTCGCAAGCCTTGTAGCTGTATCTATGGCCAGGGAACTTGGCCCTGTCTTAACAGCCCTGGTTGTTGCTGGAAGGGTAGGCGCTGCTATAACAGCGGAGCTTGGCAGTATGAAGGTAACAGAGCAGATAGAGGCTCTCCAGACCCAGGCGCTCAACCCGGTCAGGTATCTTGTTGTGCCAAGATTTTTAGCGCTTTTAGTAATGTTACCATGCCTTACTATATTTAGCGACCTTATGGGTATGCTCGGCGGATATGTAATGGGTGTCTTTAATATAGGCATTAATTCAGGTATGTATATAGATATCACAATAGACTTTCTTACATTAAAAGATATATACACAGGCCTTATAAAAAGTGTATTTTTTGGAATGATAATCGCACTCATAGGATGTTATATGGGCCTCAATACCTCCGGAGGCGCAGAAGGTGTTGGGCGTGCTACTACGGTAAGTGTTGTGACAAGTTTTATTATGGTTATACTTGCTGACTGTATCTTAACAGGAATATTCTTTTTCAGCCAAATGTAGAGGGAAGATATGGAAAATAAAGAAGTTATAATAGAGGTAAAGGACCTTGTAAAAAGCTTTGATGACCGAAAAGTCCTAGATGGCGTCAACCTTAAGGTCCACAAGGGGGAGACCCTTGTTATAATGGGCGGAAGCGGTTGTGGAAAGTCTACTCTTCTTCGGCACATGACAGGTGCATATAAGCCTGACAGCGGTTCTACTTTTATAAAGGGTAAAGATATTACAAAGATGAAAGAATCAGAATTTGATAATATACGAAAGATCTTTGGTATGGTATTTCAGTATTCTGCTCTTTATGATTCGATGGATGTAGAAGAGAATATATCATTAGTATTAAAAGAGCATACAAAACTTGCCAAAGATATTATTTCTATTATGGTAAAGATGAAATTGGAGCTAGTGGGCTTGAGAGGTTTTGAGAAGTTTCTGCCCAGTCAGATATCAGGTGGTATGAGAAGAAGGGTCGGCCTGGCACGTGCAATTGCGATGGATCCTGAGATAGTTTTTTATGATGAGCCTACAGCCGGACTCGATCCTATAGTTGCGGGTGTTATTGATAGACTTATTTTAGATTTGAGCAAAAAACTGCATATAACCTCTATAGTTGTAACCCATGATATGAGAAGTGCTTTTACTATAGCTGACAGAATAATAATGCTTTATGAAGGCAAGATTATTGCTGAAGGGACACCAGATGAGATTAAGAGCGGCAAAGACCCTCGCTTAGTTCAGTTTGTAGAGGGAAACCCTGATGGCCCTATTCAGTTTTTCCAAAATAGCGGTGAATATCTAGAAGAGTTAACAAAATAAAGGAGATAAAAATGGCGAAGATATTTACAAACGAAGTAAAGACAGGGCTTGTGGTAATAGTATGCCTTGGGATATTGATAGCATTTACAGTCTCTATAGGCAAATTTACCAACATAGGCAAGCAGTACCAGATAAAGGCTGCCTTCAGTAAGGTAGCAGGTGTCCAGAATGATGCGCCTGTACGCTTAAGTGGAGTCGAAATAGGCAAAGTAGATGATGTCCAGCTTCTCTATACGAAAGATGGCGATACGAACGTATTGCTTACGCTTACTATAGACAATAGCGCAAAGCTTAGAGAAGGCGCTGAAGCATATGTTACTACACTGGGCCTTATGGGTGAGAAGTATATAGAGTTAAGCCCCGGGGCTAAGGCGGCAGCATATATAAAACCCGGTGCTAGGATAACAGGGAAAGACCCGCTTCAGATGGAAGAGCTTATTGAAATAGGCCAAAGAATCGCAGAAGAGGTTGAGAAGACCCTGGGTGACATAAGCAGCCTTACAAAGCATTTAGATGAGCTTGTTGTCGAGAACAAGACTGATATAAACTCCATAGTAGGCAATCTTGAAAGGACCACATCTAACCTTGAAGAATTCAGCGATGATATAAAGAAGAACCCATGGAAATTATTAGTAAAAGGTAAAGAGAAAAAATAAGGAGCCTATATGAAGTCCATATTCTTTACAGTTCTTGTAGTTTTAGTGGTAGCTGTATTATTTAGTGCAACTGATAGCTTTGCAGAGGAGGGAGCCAAGATAATATACCTTAAAGGTAATGTTAAGGTGCAGCGTGCAGAAGAGGATTTTTGGATCCTGGCAAAGAAGGGCATGGTCCTTAAAGAAAAAGACAAGGTCCAGACCTTTATAGCCTCTGAAGCGGAGATAGCACTGGATTCCACATTAAAGAATATAATCAGGCTTGAGCAGAATACAGAGATTACCCTGGAGGATTTAAAGGCCAAAAAATTGAGTATGCCAAAGGGTACGGTCTTATCAGTTATAGAATCACTGTCATCCGGCTCTTCTTTTGAGGTGCGCACACCTACAGCTATTGCCGGTGTTGCAGGAAGTGGTATGTCTGTTAGTACAGATGGAAGCTCTACTAATGTAGGTTGCTTTGAAGACAAGGCCTATGTGCAGGGTGTAAACGTAGACGGAACCCTTATGCTTGAGATAGTTATTATAGAAGAAGGTTATAAACGTGTTATTGGCCGGTTTGAGATGCCAGGTGACCTGATGCTCTTGACCGCCCTAGAAAGAGACCAGTGGTTGCAATTCAGAGAGAACCTGCGTGATCATTTGGATTGGTTGAGAGAAAAACGGGCGGAAGGCTCACGCGGCGCTGCTATTGCGATACAACAGATAGAGAGGCTGCAGGAGCGCTTCGAGAATAATAAGGATAATGTATTTGAGGATGACGAGCAGGATAGAAGAGATGGCCTTACTCCTAAGTCAGAACCGTCAAGTCAAGGGGGAGAGTATTAATGAAGTTTAGGGCTATATTATCTCTGTCTATTTTTACAGTAGTAACTATGCTGAGCTCTTCATCGTTTGCAGATGAAGAAGAGACACGCCAGAAGCACAAAGACTATGAACAGCCTGCAGCTGCCACAGAAACAAGCTCATTGCCAGAAAAGCTAAATACGCAGTTTTCTATAGGAGCGCTGGAGGGATATGATAATAATGCATTTTTGAATTCATCCAAAAAGGGCGATATTTTTGATCAGGCTTTCGGCGATATAGTAATACGGTATATGCTTACCGACAATCTTAATATAAAAGCAATATATGATTTTATGAGTATAACATACCATGAGCAGACGAGCTTAAGCATGCTTGATAATGATATAGCCGGGGGATTTGAGTATTATATAGGAGAGAATATAAAGGTAGAGGCAGGATATGATATTGATTTTATTCATTATATAAATAATGAGGAGTCAGATTTACAGACAGACGGGCCATTTGGAGGAATAAGGCTCTATTTTGACAAGGGCTCATATATAGGAAGCAAGTATCGGTATAAACTCTACGATTATGATGAACGCAATATAAGGCTAAGTGGCAATAGGCCAAGCGATACTGTAAGAGAAGACCATCGCCATCAGATAATAGGTGAAGCACAGATTTCTAGGGAGAAGCTTTCTATCAAGGCAAAGAATACATTCAATATAAATGATTCGAATGATGAGCATATGGATTACTATGATTACTGGTCAAACAAAATAATGGGCTATATAACTTATAATGTGGATGATAAGGTCTTTATTATGTTAAATGGCGGTTATCAACGTAAAGAGTATGAATCGCGTGAGATTACCACATCGACAGCTGAACAGGAAGACGACCTTATGATACTCGGTGGCGGTATATATTATCAGGTTAGTCAGAAGTTTTATGTAAATGCTAACTATACATACCGCCAGAACTATTCCAATGACCCATTCCAGGAATACTCAGGCAGCGTAGGTACCGTTGGCATCAACTGTCTCTTCTAATGCCAAAATTTAATCTCAAAAAAATAAAACTCCCAGCAAAAACCTTCAGATATATTATAGCTGTCGCTATACCCCTTTTGGTAATACTTGCCTCTTACTTTAGGGCTTTTGAGGCCTTTGAGCTTGCAACACTGGATGTACGGTTTAAATTGCGCCCACAACAAAAGGTCACTGATAAGGTGGTAATAATAGAAGTCGCTGAAGACTCTCTTAATAAGATAGGGCAATGGCCTATTGATAGAAAATTCCACGCGGCATTAATAGATGTACTTACAGCTTATGATGTGCAAGCTATAATATTTGATGTCTTGTTCGGGCAGGAGAGTAACCCTGAGTCCGATTCTATGCTTATCGATTCACTTAAGAACTCAAGAAGAGTATACCTGCCTGTTGCATTACGTTTGTCTGAAAAAAAAGGAGACGAGCTGTTTCCTGAGGCATCCAATATTGAAAGTGAGCCTTTACCCGGACTATTAGAGGTGGCAAGCGGCGTCGGCCATATAAATGCCATAACAGATATTGACGGAAAGCGAAGAAGAGCAAGTCCGTTTATCTATTTGGGCGATAAGGTCATACCGCAAATCTCATTCCTGGCTCTGTGTGACTACCTGAAGATACCTATAGAAAAACTTAAAGTAGAAAAATCCAGGTATATACAGATAAGGCCTGATATCAAGATACCAATAGATTATAAAGGCCAGATGATGATAAATTTTGCAGGCAGATGGGGTAAAGCATTTAAACACTACTCATTTGTTGATATACTGACATCTTATCGTGATATAGCAAATGGTGAAAAACCCGCAGTAGACTTGAGCGAACTAAAAGGCAAGATATGCCTCGTAGGACTTACCGCGGTAGGCACACATGACCTTAATCCTATACCCCTGCAGAAGGCCTATCCAATGGTCGGCCTTCATGCCAATCTTATAAACACCATCCTTAGTAATAGCTTTATCGTAAGGGCTAGCAGGTCTACAAATATTATTTTGCTAATACTACTCAGCATTGCTATAGGGCTTGTTGTTTTTAAGTTGAAGCCCGCGCTGAGTGCACCTATAGCCATAGGAATATTTATAGGTTTTAATGTAATAGCTTTTCTGCTTTTTGCGTTCTTTAATGTATGGATAGACCTTCATTATCCGCTTCTTTTGATACTGGCTGTCTACATTACCTGTGTGTTCCATCAGTATATAACTGAGAGGCACAAGAGGCAGTTAATTGAAAAGGAGCTTGATATTGCTCAAAGGATTCAAAAGAGCTTTCTTAAGGAGACTGCGCCTGAGAGAGAAGGGCTCGATATAGCAGTACTTATGACTGCCGCAAAATCAGTAGGTGGAGACCTTTATGATTTTGTCGAGATCGATGATAAGCGACAGGGCCTCATGGTTGGTGATGTATCCGGAAAAGGGGTCCCTGCAGCACTCTTTATGGCTATGACAGTAAGTGATTTCAGGTTCCATGCAAAGACAGAGGAAGAACCGATAAAGCTTGTAACTAAACTTAACGATCAGATCTCAACAGAGTCTACATCCGGGTTATTTGTAACTCTTACCTATATGATGATAGATACTCAAGCCAAGACCCTTAGTATAGTAGATGCAGGCCATCTCCCTGTAGTACATGCGCGTAAGGATCAAGAAACGTTACTTATAACTGCGACAGGAGGCATGGCCCTTGGAATTATGGATGGAGTGGAATTTACTAAGCACGAGGTCAGGGTAAGCCCCGGCGATGTATTCGTGCTTTATACAGACGGGGTTACTGAGGCACGCAATACCAAAAAAGAGGAATATGGAGAAGATAGGCTGAAAGATGTAGTTACAAGTTGCAAAGATTTAACCGCAAAAGAGATAACAGATAAGGTCTATAAAGAGATCCTGAAATTCAGAGGCAGAGCCCCTCAGCATGACGACATCACCATCATGGTGCTGAAGATAAAGTAGTATTGTCAACTCATATAAACATTTAGGTTGACAATCATCCCCTCCTTAGCTTAAAATACCTTCCTATGAGAATACTTTCTTTCCTGCTTATTGCCATCTTTACTACTGGCACAGCTTTTTCCAGCGAAGGAGAGGTTGAGCTTGAATCAATAACTGTTACGCTTGAAGATACAATAGCCCAGGAGATATCTACAAAGAATGTAACTGTAATATATGATGCTGATGAACCGCAGACTTCTATCGAGGATAGTCTCGATTATCAAGCTGGGGTTGATATCTCACGACGTGGTATGCTTGGTATACAGTCAGACCTTTCCATAAGAGGCTCTACTTATGAGCAGGTTGCTATCTCAGCTAACGGCATATCATTGAATAACCCCCAGACAGGGCATCATAATTTCGATTTCGGTATTCCTTCATCCCATATAGAACGAATAGAGATAACAAGAGGTTCATGCCCGATAATATGGGGCCAGGGTGCGATGGGAGGAGCTGTAAACATTGTTACCAAGAAACCCTTAAACGACGAAGCTGACCTCTCATTCCTTTACGGAACTGATGAGACACATAAGGCTTCTGCATATGTATCACATAACAATGATATTATAGGCCTTAACTTTTCAGCTGAAGAGGCTGCGTCAAACGGATGGAGGTATGATACTGATTTTAAGGAATTTACTCTAGGTTCCTCCGCATTATTTAAGACGGAACTTATATCAAGCTATTTCTATGCAGGCTACGGCGAAAAAGAGTTTGGGGCAGCAGACTTTTACGGTGACTATGATTCGAAAGAGTGGACAAATACATTGTTTCTAAACTGGTATACCCAGTTAGAGAAGGGCCCATTCAGAATAAAACCAAAACTATATTATAAGAGCCACCATGATAAGTACATGCTTGATGTAAACAATCCAGACCGTTATATCAATCATCATAAGACGGGCATTGAAGGCATACAGGTAGAAGCAGAGGCTGACTTTGAAAGATACGGCTTGCTATCTATAGGAGCAGATTCTAGAAGAGAAGATATTAATAGTAAGCGTTTAGGAAAAGACTCACGTAACAAAAATTCTTATCTATTGGCATCTCGTAATTACAAGAATGAGTCTTTTGGGTATGACGTATCGCTAAGAGTCGATGATTACTCCGATTATGATACAGGGATCCTGCCGCAGGCGGGTATATTCTTTAATATAGCGCCTCAGATAAGACTCAGGTCAAACATTGCAAAGACCCAAAGGCCGCCGACATATACAGAGCTTTTCTATGACAGCCCTGCAAATAAGGGAAATAAGAATCTCTCATCTGAAGAGGCAATGAACTATGAGGCCGGCTGTGATATAAGTCTTAACAAAGAAGAGAAGATTAAGGCAAGGTGCACTTTTTTCAGGCGTGATTCAAAAGACCTGATAGACTGGATAAAAAAGTCCTCATCCGATTCTTTCTATCAAGCGAATAATAGAGCAGAGGTTAAGACAGAAGGAGTAGAGGTGGAATTGGATGCCTATATACTCCAGTGGCTTAAACTAAAATCAACTTATGCGTATATAGATTCTGATATTAAAAAAGAGGATGATTATATATCAAAGTATGCACTCAACCATCCAGACCATAAGGTAGGGGCAAGCTTAGATTTTATTCTTGGATTTGGCACGCAGACCATAAATTTCTTATACAAGAATATAAAGGGTTATTCAAGCTACCTTTTGATAGGGGCTGATTTTAGCTACGAGCTGAATAAGTATAGTAATATTTTTGTAACCCTAGACAATATTTTTGATATTAAATATGAGGATATAAGGGATATACCTCTTCCGGGAAGAGAGATAAGGGTAGGAACGAGGGTGAGATTCTAAAAATCTTGAAATGCCTTTTCGTGGTTGTCGAGGATCAAAAACAGATCAGTAAAACCCGCCAAGTCAAATACCTCTTTTGCCTTGCCTTTTAATCCCACAAGCCGCACGTCACCGCCTCTTTTGGAAAGCTTGATCTTAGTGTTTATCAATACGCTTAAGCCGGAGCTATCAAGGTAGTCTACGTTGGTAAGGTCTATAATAGCTTTAAGCTTGCCATTGTTTATATGTGTATCAATAAGTTTTTTAATCTCCTCTGAAGTATAGCTGTCTAATTGGCCGGAAAGCTCAAGAAGTGCTACTTCATCAGTACCTTTGAGCTCTATCTCTAAAGCCCCTACCAAACCTAATACTTTCTTTTTCATATGCAGCCTCCCGCTAGTGGTGCCGAGGGTGGGATTCGATTAAAAAGAGTTTTGTTTGATTGTGCTGGGATGAGTTTGGTTGTTCCTATTTGTGTAACTTTATAGTTCATATAATGTTACGTTTTTTTATTTGTTT
>JABMRG010000121.1 GCA_013202935.1 Candidatus Omnitrophota bacterium | reverse complement strand
TGTTTTTTTATTTTTTTGTATAAATGTTTTTGTTTTACCTGTGAGTCTTGCCATCTCACCTGGATGGGGAGTAATGATAGTTCTTAGTTGTTGATTTTTAACTCTTAGTATCTTTAAATGGCCAACTAAGGCATTTAGCCCGTCGGCATCGATAACCATGGGTACTTTTAAGTTTTTAATCAATGAACGAATTAGGTCCTGCGTCTCTCCGTTTTGCGAAAGGCCAGGACCTATAGCAAGGCAATCGCACTTTTTTGCAAAGCCAGCTATTTTTTTGTAAGCTGCTTTCGATAAAGTCTGCTCTTTTGTCTCTGGTAAAGGTAATGTCATAACCTCTGTAAGCTTACGTTCCATTACAGCATTGAGGCTTTTAGGTATACCAAGGGTAACAAGCCCTGCGCCAGAAAGTAGAGCTGACTCAGAACATAGATATGCAGCTCCTGTCATCCCCACAGAGCCAGCAACTACAAGTATATGGCCGTAGTCGCCTTTATGCGTATCTTTCTTTCGTTTTTTTATTCTTACGGTAGGCATTACGATTATTCTTTAACTAATATAGCGTTTGCAACAGCGTAAGTACGAGTATGCGATATGCTTATTATTATATCTGTCACGCCTCTCTTATCACTAATCTTTTTTACTTCGCCGCTTAAGCGCGCATTGGGTTTGCCGCTCTTCTCATTCCATACTTCTATATCTTTCCACTCGACCCTATTTGTCCAGCCGTTGCCGAGCGCCTTTAATACAGCTTCCTTAACAGCAAACCTTGCTGCAAGATGCTGATATGAGGTGGTTCTTTCATTTGCATATTCTAGCTCTTTATCAGTAAATATTCTGCGCAGAAAATTCCTTTGCCACCTTTTGGCAGCATTTTTTATTCTTGAGACCTCAACTATGTCTACGCCTGTGCCTATTATCATAAATTAGCTCGCTTTGCTCGTAATTTATCCATATGTACCATAGCCTGCTTCATCTGCCTTATAGCTTCGCCAAGCCCTACAAAAACGGAGGCTGCTACTATAGAAAAACCAATGTTCAGCTCCTCAATCACAGGGATTCTTGCTATTGGCCCTACATTTATATAATCCAGTCCATGGCCTGCATTTACTCCTAGGTCAATTTTGTGAGCATAAGTGCAAGCTTGCTTTATCCTCCTAAGTTCTCTATTCTTAGAAGCACCTGTGGCATTTGCATATGTGCCGGTATGAAGCTCTATATATTCTGCGCCTACCTCTTGAGAGGCTTTAATCTGATTATTCTTAGGGTCTATAAAAAGGCTGACTATTATTCCCTTGCACTGGAGCTTCTCGACAACCCTTGAAATATTTTTCTTGTATTTTACAACGTCAAGGCCACCTTCTGTTGTAAGTTCTTGTCGCTTTTCCGGTACAAGCGTGGCTTGATCAGGCCTTACCCTAAGAGCAATCTTTACAATCTCATCATCTGTAGACATCTCTAAGTTCAGTTTAGTCTTAACAGATTTTCTTAAACGTAAGAGATCCTTGTCTTGAATATGTCGTCTATCTTTACGAAGATGACAGACTATGCTATCTGCACCTGATATCTCACACATACGTGCTGCTTTTATAGGGTCTGGAAAGGATTCTAGGCGGGCTTGCCTCAGCGTTGCTATATGATCGATATTAACACCTAGCTTTAGCATGGATCTCCTCCTGGGCAACAGAGGCAAGATCTTCGGCAAGTTCTTTTATTTGAAGCTGATTCTGGCCTTCCACCATTATCCGGAGCTTATTCTCTGTGCCTGAATAGCGTATATAGAGCCTGCCTTTAGAGCCTAGGGCTTTTTCACACTTATCAATAGCCTTGGCAAGTTTGGGAAGCTGATCAAACGGCTTTTTTTCATCTACCTCAATATTCAAGAGAATCTGAGGAAACTTATACATGCATCTTGCAAGTTGGCTTAAGGTCTTTTTTTCATCTGCCATAACCTTAAGCAGAAATAATGCTGTTAATAATCCATCTCCTGTTGTAGTGTGGTCAAAAAGTATAATATGGCCTGATTGCTCACCGCCAAGATTAAGTTTTGACCTTATCATCTTATCCAAAACATACTTATCTCCAACCTCTGTCTTAATCAGGCGTCCGCCCCATTGGCTTATTGCCATCTCAAGGCCAAGATTTGCCATATACGTAGTAGCTATTGAGTTCTTATTTAGCATACTCTTCTCATTTAAGTATTTTCCTATAATAGCAAGTATAAAATCGCCATCTAAGACCTGGCCCTTCTCATCACAGGCAATAACACGGTCACCATCCCCGTCAAATGCAAAACCGCAGCTACAACCTTCCTTTTTTACATACTCAGAGATAACATTGGGATGCAGAGAACCACATTCCTGGTTTATATTGTTGCCGTCAGGGGTATCGTTTATTGCCAGGATATCTAATCCAAGCGCCTCTTTTGCTTCTTTCACCAAAAATGATACTGAGCCAAAAGCACAGTCTACAGCTATCTTATAACCTGAAATGTCATACCCTTCTAATAGCCTCTTTAAGCCATCAACATACAAGGAGGCGGCTTGCCTTTGGTCTTTAACCTGGCCATCTGCTTGCGCCTCATCTTCTACTCCTTCGGAGGCCAGCCTTTCAATCTCTTTCTCCTCTTCGGGGGATAATTTATACCCACGATAAGTAAAAAATTTGAGGCCGTTATCATCTATATCATTATGTGATGCTGAAATTACTATTGCCATCTCATCCTTAAGCTCTCTTACCAGGTAGGCGCTGCATGGTGTTGGCAGTATCCCAAGCTTTACAACATCTACACCACAAGATGTAATCCCTTTAATAAGCTGGGACTCAAACATATCTCCTGTTGTGCGGGTATCCTTGGCAATCGATATGTGGTGAGATTGCCTTTTGTGAGGATCTGTTCTTTTGACAAAAAGGGCTGCTGCCCTTCCTATTCTGTAGATCATATCCTCTGTAAGAGGATGCACGCCTACTTTTCCTCTTATGCCATCAGTGCCAAATAAATTCTGCATAAATTATCCCGTTTCGTATGCTGCTTATCTACGTCTTTCTCTTGCTATTGGTATTGTTACTCTGACAAGGCCTTCGTAGCCAATCCTGCAGTTAGGTATAGGGGTAAGCTCGATTTTTCCCTTTAAGGTAGCTGTCCTTCCCTCAACATTTACAACCATAGTAGATATATAGGAGAGCTCATTAATCACTTCCGGTGCGCCTGCTACAACAGAGTTTGAGGGACTTATAGCTATCTTATCCAATACTACCCTGTAGCCTTTGGCAGGCGTACCCTCGATGTTTACATATATAGGCAGGGTCTTTACTACCAGTTTTTCACCAGATACTTTTATAATGGAAGGGGCTTCTTTGTTTTTTGCTGCTGTTTCTTTATAGACTTGCCCGCTTATATAGCTCCATGTAAGTAAAGCCAATATTAATGAGATCGACTTAATAGCAATGTTGTTGAGTAGGATATCTCTTATTATTCTCATTTTTTCTTTCTAAACATCTTGATTAACGGCCGTCTCTTATGAGGAGTCGGACGACATAGATTATTCAGCACTCTTTCAAGCCCATCCTTGTCAAGGTCTCTAGTTAATCTGCCATTTATAGCTATTGAAACCGCACCGGTCTCCTCTGAGATAACAACCGCTATGGCATCGGTCTCTTCTGTAAGCCCTATTGCTGCACGGTGGCGTGTTCCAAGGGAGCGGCTTATACGAGGATTATCTGATAATGGAAACAGGCAACCTGCTGCAACCGCACGTTCACCACGTATTATCACACCACCATCATGAAGTGGCGTATTGGGCATAAAGATTGTAGCAAGTAACTCTTCGCTGATTCGGCTATCAAGGCTTATGCCGGTATCTGTATACGGTTTTAGTGTAGTAGTTCTTTCAATTGCCATTATTGCGCCGATTTTTCGCTTAGCTAGCAAGAATGAAGCGTTTACAATCTCATCTATAATATGCTCCTCTATAATAAACGCGCTTAGCAATCCTTGTTCACCTATACGTGCCAGGCCCTGGCGTAACTCCGGATGGAATAAGACCAAAAAAGCAAGAACAATCAATGCAAAAAATCTCTCTATTATCCAGTTTATGGTATAGAGCTCCATGCGTTGTGAAAGAAATGTTGTTGTAATCAGTACTATTATCAGCAAGACAATAAGCCCCTTCAGTACCTGGAATGCTCTTGTCTCTTTTACAAACATAAGAATAAGATAGTAGACATACCAGAGTATCGCTATCTCAAGAAATGGCTTCCATATTGTGGTTAAATATTCTAACATCTCTATCTCTTAGTTTTATAACCTGCTACAGCCTCTGCTATCTTAGCAGTTATTACAGCCTCTTTTATATCATGGGCCCTTATAATATCTGCCCCGTTATAAACACTTATCGCATTAGCACAAGCAGTAGGAATCAGCCTATCCTGCAGGTCGAGCCCAAGCAGTTTTCCCATAAATGACTTTCTGGAAAGCCCTATAAGCACAGGAAAGCCTATACTCCTAAAGAACTGGATCCCTTTTAGTAAGCTTAAGTTATGCTGCAGTGTTTTTCCAAATCCTATACCAGGGTCGATTATAATCTTATTCTTTTGTACACCGCCTGTCACTGCTATATCAATGCTTTTCTTAAGAAATAGCTTGATCTCTTTTAGAAGATCCTTATAATAAGGCCTCTTTTGCATTGTGCGGGGGTTTCCTTTCATGTGCATTATTACAAGTCCTGCTGAGTACTTAGCGCACAATGATGCTATATTCTTATCTGCACGAAGCCCAGAGACATCATTTATAATAGCTGCGCCTTCTTTCAATACAGCTTCTGCAACTTTTGACTTTTTGGTATCAACAGAGACGGGGATTCTTAGCTTACCCTTTAACCCCTTAAGCACAGGAAGAACTCTTTTGATCTCCTCTTCTGCTGGTACAGCTAAAGACCCTGGACGTGTTGATTCGCCACCAATGTCTATGATATCCGCACCCTCGCTTTCCATCTCAAGTGCCCTTTCGCATGCAGCCCTGGTGCTTGGATATCTTCCCCCATCTGAAAAAGAGTCTGGAGTTACATTTAAAACACCCATTATAAGGGTCTTTTTAGAAAGATCAAGACGATACTGGCCCAACTTTAGTATCTTCTTTTGCATCCTTTTCTTTCTTCGGCTCAGGTTCACTTGCCGGAGCAGCAGGCAGGCCTACTACTTCTCTTACCTCTTTTACACCCAACACCTCTTTTTCCAGAAGTGCATCTGCCAGCTTAATAAGCTTGGCCTTATTATTTGTTAACAGTTCTTTCGCATCCTTATAGGCATTATCGACTATGCTGCGGATCTCCTCATCAATAAGCTGTGCGGTCTCATCGCTGTAGTTCTTCTCCTCACCGATATCCCTTCCTAAAAATATCTGCTGATGCTTTTTGCCATAGGTAAGATGGCCCAAGTTTTTACTCATACCAAATTCACAGACCATTCTTCTTGCTATATCTGTGCCAACCTCAAGGTCATTATGTGCACCTGTTGTGATCTCATTAAAAATTATATCTTCGCTTACCCTTCCTCCCAAAAGTACTTTAAGCCTGTTAATAAGTTCGTCTTTGGAAATTATATACCTATCCTCTAAGGGCATCCCCATTGTATAACCTAACGCGGATGTTCCTCTTGGGATTGTCGAAACTTTATGCAGCTCATCAACACCAGGAGTAAGAAGTGTTAAGAGCGCATGACCAGACTCATGATATGCGACTATCTTTTTCTCTTTTTTACCTATAATCCTGCTTTTTCTCTGAGGCCCAGCCATAACCCTCTCGATAGACTCCTGAAGTTCCTCAAAGGTAACCGCTTCTTTATCGCGTCTTGCTCCAAGAAGGGCTGCTTCATTTATCAGATTGGCAAGATCAGCACCTGAAAAACCTGATGTCTGCTTTGCTATAGCCTCAAGATCTGTTGTCTTATCAAGCTTAACATTGCGTGCGTGAACCTTAAGTATTGCTTCTCTCCCTTTTATATCAGGCCTGTCTATTACTATCTGCCTGTCAAATCTTCCGGGACGTAAGAGTGCGGGATCTAATACATCAGGCCGATTTGTCGCTGCAACAAGTATTACGCCTACATCTGTTGAAAAGCCATCCATCTCAACCAGAAGCGCATTGAGCGTCTGTTCTCTTTCATCATGGCCACCACCTATGCCTGCAAAGCGCTGTCTGCCAACAGCATCAATCTCATCCATAAATATAATAGCACCCTTACCACCAGTCTTAGCTGATTTTTTCGCCTGCTCAAAAAGGTCCCTTACCCTTGCAGCACCCACACCAACAAACATCTCAACAAAGTCAGAGCCACTTATACTAAAAAATGGCACGCCAGCCTGTCCAGCAACAGCACGGGCCAAGAGTGTTTTTCCGCAACCCGGAGGGCCCATAAGCAGCACCCCTTTTGGCATCTTGCCACCAAGGCGATGAAACTTCTTAGGGTCTTTTAAGAATTCTATAACCTCCTGGAGCTCTTCCTTTGCCTCGTCTACGCCTGCAACATCATCAAAAGTAACCTTTGCCTTATTAGGTGTTATCAAAGTAGCACGGCTTTTTCCAAAAGACAATATCATGCTTGCACCACCTCCTGCAGCATTACCGCGGAAGAAGAGAAACCACAAGAGTCCTACAAAAATTAGAGTAGGCCATATACCCGCTAATATCCTTACCCATATAGAGACTGTCTTAACGCTTACATCGCTAACATTCTCCCTCATCTTTCTTATAAGGCTTGAGGCCTCTTCATCTCTTGCAGGTATATTTACAGTAAACCTGGTGCCATCCGCTAGTAAGCCTTCTACCTTGTCCTCTATGATAACGGCCTTTGTTATATTCTGACTTTGGCTATTCTCTTCTATCATTCTATAGAATTCGCTGTAGTTGATAGGCTTGGTTGCGCCGGCCATGTTTTCCATTGATGTTGTACTCATTCTATATAGCATAATAAACAGAACTATGGTCATAATCCAGAATAAAACACTGGGTGGCTTATTTTTGCCTGGAGGTTTTATCCCTGGAAACCTGCTCTTCTTTTTATTCTTATTTGGTATTTTATTATTAGCCATTTCTAATCCTTACATTTAGTTGTCACTTATTATATCATTAACTATCTAAATATAGCAACCCATTTTTATCTTTTAAAGCAGCTCTAATCGTAGGACATTCTTGGTATTGGTATTAAGCTTTCCTTTTTCTGAGATACGTATACCAGAAAGCCATATTATCTCACCATCTGCTGATAAAAGTATTGGTATATTATCGCGCTTGCGCAAAGAAACTTTCTCATCTACCAATATGTCTGATATCTTCTTATATCCTTTCATTCCTAGCGGCAGCATCTTGTCTCCTGGCTGTCGGCTGCGCAAGGTAAGGGGCGATAAGATATTATTCATATCAAAATACTCTATAGCCTTTCTGCTGCCGTCGGTACTCTTGGGCCTTTTTACCATGCTAGCCTTAATAACCTTAGTGCCAAATCGTGTTTTGCCAGGAATATTAAGAAAAATAGGGGATATACTCTTTTTGCCAGGAGGGTGTTCATTGGCCGTGTAAAATTTTAGTGTAGACTTTGTCTTCTGCACAGAAATATTACCCGGCAGGTCTACGATGGACCCTGTGCGCCTATTAAAGATCAGGTCCTCAATCTCATCCCAGTGCCTGTAATCTATTCTTTCTAAATTCCCCTTTAATCTTTCAATGGCATTTCTTGCAAGGGCTCTCTCTGTTGATATATCTTCTTTTTTGAAAGATCTTAAGTCAAAACTGATACCTTCTTTCTTGATCTTGGCAAGTCTCCTAAAAAGGTTTCCCTGCCTAAGATCAATATATTCGTAGTCTTTGCTCAATAGATCTGAGAGCTTGCTTAAAAGTTCTTTTATCCTTGGATTATAATTCTTCTCAAGAAAAGGAATAAGTTCCAGCCTAAGCTTGTTCCGATAAAATTTTGTTTCAAAATTAGAACTATCTAGCCTCGGCCTGATCCTTTTTTGTCTTAAATAGTTTTCCACTTCTTTTCGTGAAATATTGATAAGTGGCCTTATGAGACCAAAACCCTTAAGGTTGCTCTTTGGCAAAATACCCCTTAGGCCTCTTAAGCCTGTACCTCTCAATAGCCTCATAAGCACTGTCTCTGCCTGGTCATCCCTTGTATGTGCTGTTGTAATAACGCCTATTTTTAGGCTCCTCGCAACTTTTGTAAAGAAATTATACCTAAGGCGCCTTGCCGCATCTTCTATAGATAACTTTTTAGCACGTGCGAATTTTCCAACATCTTCATGTTCTACTATTACAGGAATCTTAAGCCTCTTTGCAAGCAGCATAACATATTTCTCATCCTTATCCGATTCCTTTGGCCTTAGGTGATGATTAAGATGCGCGATAAATAGCCTTAGCCTCATGTATTTAGATATAGAGTAAAAAGCATAGAGCATGGCCACTGAATCAGGCCCGCCTGATACACAGAGTAAAACTTTATCACCTTTTTTCACCATAGAGTATTTCTCTATAGCATCTTTAATCTTACTAATCATAACTTATAGGGGTTTATTGCGGCCGGATTCCCAGGTATGTTAAAAGGATTGTAAATATTAACGATACTATGAAAAAGGCAAAGATTACCTTTGGCCTCCTATGTAACCATAGTATATGGCGCTCTATCATATTCTGATTAGCAGGCTCAATCTGATCATATTCAACACCCAAAATATAGGTATCTAAGGCATATTCTGATATCTTCCTTGACCACCTTATAATGCTATAAGATTCTGTAGCAAGACTACCTGAAGGTATATTGATCAGAAGCTTAACCTTTGTTTCACCAGATATAAAATTGAAAGGTTCCTTGGTCTTTTCAGATTTTACCTCAATGCACATGCCGCCTTTACCTACATTCCTGGTAAAACCTTGCAATAAAGGTGTAATAGGGTTTTTCTGTTGATCGATAACCTGAAGCTCAACAGGAAAAACAGTATTTAGTCTCACGTATTTTCGTTTGTTGTTAATCTCATTTTTCATAGTGTTAGTATTGTATATTGAAGACTCTAAAATGTAAAGAAAAATCCTGTTGCAAGAAACCAAAAACCCACAACGAACTTCTTACCTGACTGGTTCCTTGCAGTATCTAAGTTTTATGCTTTTCTATACTGCAAGAAAAATACTTGCATACAGGAACTTTGTAGAAGGCGGGGCACTGGGAATATTAAAATAAGAATAGCAGGGCACTCGTAAGAGTGCCCTGCTATTATAAAGAAGCTTGCCTCGCTGAACAGGCTTATGAGTTAGCTGGGTGCGCGAAAATAGAAACTTGCCTCACCAAATTTGTCTTTTGCTGGCCTAACATACCATTGGCGAGTTACGTAATCATACCTGCAAAAATAATTAGGATACACAAATCCCTGATCGTAAACTCTAATATTTCTCGTTGCACCGTTCTGACTCGTTGGCCTGATCTCATATCTAAAATAACTATCCCTCGGTATATATATACCGAGATCATCCTCTACAGGGGTAGAAGCTGGGTCAACTCCGTTACCAACTGTAATTCCTACTAGTCCATAGCCACCGGCTCTGCCATAATAGTTGTTTTCTAAATAGTACATATCTTTAGCTCGTGAAATCATGCCAACTGTCTGAAATACCTCTGCAAATCTGGCTTTCCATCTCACAGAAGTATACCGTGGTATTGCAAGAGTTGCCAGTATCCCAAGTACTACAATTACTATAAGAACCTCGATTAAAGTAAATGCTAGTTGTCTGTTTTTCATCCTTTTTTTCCTTTTTCTTATAAACCATAAACTATACCTTACATTTTTCAAAAAATCAAGGTTTTGAGGGGTTTTTTCCATTTTTCTTTAAACATACTTAGACAACTAAAACGTTCATTTCTTGCAAAAAATTTTAAAGAATGATTAAAAGATGAGTCTTATCTGCTAAGCGCAGGGTAGGATTTTAATCTAGCTGTTATGGTCCAGGTGCTCTTCGTGCAATCAATGCTGCATAATAAAACAAATACTAAAAAGAAAGCTGGTAGCGGCGAAAGGAATTGAACCTTTGACAACACGGGTATGAGCCGTGTGCTCTAACCATCTGAGCTACGCCGCCACCTCATAAACGTGAGATTAGT
>JABMRG010000120.1 GCA_013202935.1 Candidatus Omnitrophota bacterium | reverse complement strand
GTGGAGTATGAAGGAAAGACTATAGGTTTTTGCTGTCCAGGGTGCATAGGCATGTTTAACAAAAACCCAAAGAAATATGCAGCTAAGCTTGGTTTAGAGGCTGGTAAGAAGGATTCAAAATCGTGCTTTGGAGATGTCTGCTCAGTTGCCGAGGAAAAGGGCGGAGTGAAAGAGATAACATATGAACAATTCCAGAAAATAAGAAAATCAGGAGAAGGCTATATTCTGGTAGATGCTCTTTCTGCAGACAGCTATAAGAAAGGACATATTCCGGGTGCGATATCTTTTCCATACAACACAATAGATATTGACTCGGCTCCAAAATTATTGAAAAGAACAGACAACATAATAGTCTATTGCGGTGGATTTAAGTGTGAAGCCAGCACAAAAGCAGCTCATAGGCTGCAAGCGTTGGGCTATAAGAATGTAGTAGATTATAAGGGAGGCCTTGAGGACTGGCAAGCACAAGGTAATAGTCTGGAAAAATAAAAAAAGGAGGATATTATGAATATAACCATTAAGTACATGTTAAGACCAGTTGCACATTGTAGCGAAGGTTGCTAGCTAAGCACGCCAGCAAGGGGACAATTCCAATAAGTCTGGGGACACTTTACAATCTAATGCTGGGGACACTTCACATTGATTTACTATATTGTAAAGTAAGTGAAGTGTCCCCATGCAAGTAGTAAGTAAAGTGTCCCCATGCTGAAGGTAAACTGTCCCCAGTGTTAATGTTAAAATATGAAACTGATTACACGTGATACAGATTATGCTGTAAGGGCGATATCTTTTATTGCAGAAAGCAAGAAGGATCTTGTGTCTGCAGATGAGCTTGTCAAAAAGACGAGGATTCCCCGCCCATTCTTAAGGAAGATACTCCAGGTGCTCAATAAGAAAAAGATCCTAAAATCCCATAAGGGTAAAGGTGGAGGATTTAGTTTAGCAGTTTCACCAAGACGGATATACCTATTTGAACTTATAAAAATATTTCAAGGCCCGTTTAATCTGAACAAATGCACATTTAAGAAACAGATATGCCCGGACATGAAGACATGCCCCTTGAGAAAGAAAGTGACGCAGATTGAAAAGCATGTCTTGTCAGAATTAAAGGGTATAACAATAGCATCATTGCTGAAGGTTTAAAGATGGCGAAGAGAAAGATCATCAAAATAGACCAGGAAAAGTGTAATGGCTGCAGCCAATGCATACCAAACTGCCCTGAGGGTGCACTCCAGATGATAGATGGAAAAGCCCATCTTTTAAGCGACCTTTTCTGCGATGGATTAGGCGCATGCATAGGCCATTGCCCTGTTGATGCTATAAGCATAGAGGAGAGAGAAGCCCAACAGTATGATGAAGCCAAGGTCATGGAAAATATTATAAAGGGTGGCAAGAATGTAATAAAGGCCCACCTTCTGCATCTTAAAGAACATGGCGATAATGAGCATCTTAAAGAAGCTATTGAGGTTTTAAAAGAGAAGAATATCGAGATCCCAAAATTAGGGGAATCCCCTCATGCGCATACTGGTTGTCCAGGTATGAAGATGATGGATTTCCAAGAAAATGAGACTACTGAGGCTGAAGAAGAAGGTAAAAGGTCATCACAGCTTCGCCAATGGCCTATTCAACTTCACCTTGTATCACCATTGGCGCCTTATTATCAGAACAAAGATGTAATTCTTTCTGCAGATTGTGTAGCTTATGCGCTTGGTGATTTTCATAAAGATTATCTTAAGGGTAAAGGAGTGGCTATAGCCTGTCCTAAGCTTGATGAGGGCCAAGAGGTATATACTGAAAAAATAAAGGCACTAATAGATGAAGCAAATATAAACACCTTAACGGTTATGACTATGGAGGTTCCATGCTGTATGGGTTTGCTTCAGCTTGTTAAGGAGGCAGCAGGTACTGCTTCACGTAAAATTCCTATAAAACATATAATAGTTGGCATAAAAGGAGATATACTAAAAGATGAGTGGATTGAAGTTTAAAAAATCCCAAGCACTTTCTTTATCAAGCCTGATAGATTATCAGGATGCCTCTGTAGTCAGTAAGACAATAATAAGCAAGTCTTCCGGAACAGTGACTCTCTTTGCTTTTGATAAGGGGCAGGGTTTAAGTGAACATACAGCCCCTTTTGATGCGTTAGTATATATTGTTGATGGAACTTCAACCATTACTATATCGGGAAAAAAAATGAGATCTAAGACAGGCGATATAATCGTAATGCCGGCAAATAAACCCCATGCTCTCAAAGCCATAGAACGCTTTAAGATGCTGCTTGTCATGATAAAGAACTGAGGGAAAACTATGGATATGTTTTGCAGACAATGTGAACAGACTGTTGGAGGTAAAGGTTGTAGTGCACACGGAGTATGCGGCAAATCACCTGAAGTTTCAAGCCTTCAGGACCTTCTGGTGTATGCACTCAAAGGTATTGCGGTATACGGACAAAAGGCGTCAGAGTTTGGCATAAAAGATAAAGAGACAGGCCGTTTTATTATAGAGGCGCTCTTTACAACAGTAACAAATGTAAATTTTGACCCAGAAAGAATTCAGGATTATATATTGAAGGCATATGAACTAAAAGAGCACTTAAAGGAACTTTTTCTCGATGCATACAGTAAAAAACACGGGGAAGAATTTAATGAGATTCTCCCAAGTGCAACCGACTGGGCTCCCGCTAACAATATAGAGGGACTCATAGACCAGGCACAGACAATAGGTATCTTAGCAGATCCTGGCCTTAATGAAGATATAAGGAGCCTGCGCGAGCTGCTTCTTTATGGGTTAAAAGGTATGGCAGCATATGCAGACC
>JABMRG010000119.1 GCA_013202935.1 Candidatus Omnitrophota bacterium | reverse complement strand
TGCATTTAAGACCGCATACTCGCTTACCTCTATAAGGCCTTCCTTGCCTAAAAGTAACATATAGGCATATGCCTTTAATATTACAGCAAAGTTTCCATAAAATGGCGCAATAAATCCTATAGATTTAGGGTTGTTGTAGTCGAGATAGAATGCGCCTCCAGGCCGCTTCATCACCCTTGAAATTGGTAAAAACTCAACTATGCTCTTGCTCACTCCAACAGGCCCTGCACCTGGGCCGCCGCCACCATGAGGCGTTGCAAAGGTCTTGTGAAGATTAAGATGCACCACATCAAAGCCTACATCTCCTGGACGGCATTTACCCATTATGGCATTTAAGTTTGCCCCATCATAATATACCAACGCATCAACAGAATGGGCCAGGCCTGTTATCTCCTTTATCTTTGGGTTGAATACCCCAAGCGTGTTAGGGCATGTAAGCATAACGGCAGCCACTTCATCAGTTAAGTTTTTCTTAAACTCTTCCATATCCATACAGCCATCTTTATCAGTCTTAACAACTATAACATCATATCCTGCGATAGCTGCGCTTGCAGGGTTGGTACCATGGGATGAGTCAGGAACAATCACATGTTTTCTGCGATGGCCTTTGCTCTTATGGTAGGCTGCTATAAGCATAACACCTGTCAATTCTCCGTGCGCACCTGCCATGGGCTGCATAGTAAACGCCTCCATGCCTGTAATCTCACAAAGAAGCTTCTCAGTATTATAGATGACCTCAAGAGAACCTTGAGCAAGCCTTCCTCCTCCTAAAAGCTGAGGTATTAGAGGATGAAGTTCCAAGAACCCTTCAATGTTGACTATCTTTTCAGTAAACTTCGGGTTATATTTCATCGTACAGGATCCTAGGGGATAAAAGTTACCATCTACTGAGAAGTTCATATGTGAAAGATTAGTAAAGTGGCGCACTGCATCCAGTTCAGAGGCCTCTGGGAGGTTAGCTTTTTCTTTTCGGCTATACTGCTTAGGTATCTCTGTCTTTTTTTCGACGTCTGATACAGGAAGCTTAAAGCCTCTTCTTCCCTTTATAGACTTTTCATATATTAACTGCATAATATCTTCTCCAGCGCCTCAGCAAACTTCTCTATCTCTTCTTTTGTCCTCTTCTCTGTAACCGCAATAAGAAGATAACGGTTCATGCCTTTATAGAATCTTCCTAAAGGAAATCCTGCTGCAAAACCCTTATCGATCATCTTCTGCACTACAACATCTGCGTTCTTGTTGAGAACAATAGTAAACTCATTAAATGTAGGGGAGCTTCTCTTTACCTCAATACCAGGTATCTTCTCAAGTAGGCCTTTTGCAAACTCACTCTTATCGTGGTTAAGCTTTGCAAGCTCAACAATGCCTTCTTTACCAACTAAAGATGTATATACAGAGGCTCTTAAAGCACACAGCGACTCATTGGAACATATGTTCGATGTGGCTTTTTCTCTTCTTATATGCTGCTCTCTTGCCTGCAAAGTAAGGACAAAGCCCCTCTTGCCATCTTTATCCACAGTAGCACCTGCAATCCTGCCAGGCATCTTTCGTACGAAATCTTTCTTGCAAGCCATAAAACCCAGATAAGGACCTCCAAAAGATAAAGGTATGCCAAGGCTCTGGCCCTCACCAGTTGCTATATCTGCTCCCATCTCACCAGGTGTTTTTAATACCCCTAAAGATATGGGGTATACACTCATAATAGCAAGTGCTCCAAAAGAGTGGGCCTTTTCTATAACATCTGAATGGTCATCAATAGCACCAAAAAAATTAGGGTTCTGCACTATAACAGCTGCTGTTTTTTCATCAAGATGCTTATAAATTTCATCTCGTGAGCTCTGGCCATGGATAACTGGTGTTTCAACAAACTCTATTGATAGGTTCGAGGTATATGTGTAAAGCATAGTCCTGTAAATAAGGCTTACGCCGCTATCCATTATTATCTTATTCCTGCCAGTAATCCTTATAGCCATCATAGCTGCTTCATAGAGAGCGGTTCCTCCATCATAAAGAGAAGCATTTGCAGTATCTAAACCTGTAAGTTCACATATAGCAGTCTGGTACTCATAGATAGATTGAAGCCATCCTTGTGAGGACTCAGGCTGGTATGGAGTATAGGCTGTGTAAAATTCGGGCCGGCTTACAATTGCATCAACAGCAGCAGGTATATAATGATCATAAAAACCACCGCCTAAGAAGTTAGTAAGATCTGTTGCATTCTTTGAGGCAAGTTTATGCATCTTTTCTATTACTTCAAATTCAGATCTGCCTTTAGGTATATCAAAGGATTTTGGACGCAGCTCTTTCTTGATATCCTTAAAGAGGCCTTCAATAGATGATATGCCTATAGCCTTAAGCATCTCTTTAGTCTGTTCTTTTGTGTGGGGAATATAACTCATTTAAGATAAGCCTTCCACATAGGTTTTATAATCAGCAGCATTCATAAGATTTTTCTTCTCATTCTCATCCTTAATCTCCAATACCACAAACCAGCCATCTTCATACGAAGACTGATTAACAACTTCAGGTGAGTTTACTATCTTCTCATTTATCTTCACTACTTTACCTGTTAAAGGAGCATATACATCAGATGCTGCCTTTACTGATTCAATAGTAGTAAGTGTCTTAAACTGTTTAACCTCATCTCCAACCTTTGGCAGTTCAACAAAGGTAATATCTCCCAATGAACTCTGCGCATAATCGCTTATACCTACTACTACCTTGCTTCCTTCTATCTTTGCCCATTCATGTTCTTTTGTGTAAAGTAGCCCTTCTGGTATATTCATTTCCTGGCTGTACCCTCCTTATAAAATGGCTTATCTATTATCTTTGCCTCTAACTCTGACTTTTCACTCTTTATAGTAATCTTTGCACCGAGCCAGTCATAACCATTTTCTACATAACCTATTCCTATTCCCATTCCAAGGCTTGGTGAGAACGAGCCGCTTGTTACAATACCGACCTCTTTTCCTTCAGCAAATATCTTATCGTTATGGCGTGGGCTGCGGCGTGAATCTGTCTTAAAAGAGGCCAGCTTCTTTGATAACCCCTCTTTTTTTTGTTTAATAAGCGCGTCTTTTCCTATAAACTCTTTATTAAAATCAACAAAGTGCTCCAGGCCTGCTTCAAGGGGAGTGGTCTTATCATCTATATCCTGTCCATATAAAGGATACCCCATCTCAAGGCGCAGAGTATCCCTTGCGCCAAGACCTGCTGGTTCTATCCTTTCATCTGCAAGGAGCATGTTCCATAGGCTTTCTGCCATAGAAGTCTTGACATAGAGCTCATATCCTAATTCACCTGTATAACCTGTACGGCTGATTATATTATCTTCTCCAAATGCTGCAAAATGCCCAAATGAGTAATAACCTAAATCAAGGACTCTCTCTGAGACAAGTTTCACTAATATATCTCTTGAGAGAGGGCCCTGGAGATCAAGTTTTGCAGTATCTTCTGATATATCTTCCAGCTTAGCATCCGTTGAAAGATTCTCCTTAAGATGTGCAAAATCCTTATTCTTTGTAGCAGCATTTACAACAATCATATATTTTTCTTCTGCAAGCTTATATATTACAAGGTCATCTATTATGCCACCATCCTTATTAAGCATAAAACCATAGTGGCATTTGCCAATCTCCATACCTGAGAGGCTAAATGTAATAATATTTTCAATACCACTCTTTACAACATCACCATAAATCATAAACTCACCCATATGGCATATGTCAAATAGAGACGCCGAACTACGGGTATGTTGGTGTTCAGTAAGGATTCCCTTATACTGGATAGGCATAAGCCAGCCGCCAAAAGGGGCTAATCTTGCACCTAGGGCTTTATGGAGCTTAAATAATGGGGTTTGTCTTAATAATGTATCTTCCATCAGAGTGAAAAGGGGTTTTTAGGAGGGTGTATTATAGCATATAGTATAATAATAAGTAAAGGGGAAATTGGAGCAATGTTAACTGATAGAGCTCTCTATGATATTTCTCTTGGAGACCCATTCTGGAGCTACTAGGAGCTCCTTAGGGCAATATGCGCTTAATCGCTGGATTAGAGTATCCGGCCAAAGAAGACTTATAAAACCTGAAAGAAGCTCTATGTAGGTATTAAGCTCAAGCGGCAGATATTTACCCTGCAGATATAGCTCTTCCAGCTTAGTACCTTTGACTACATGCAAAGGGTGTATCTTTATGCCATCTATTCTCAATCTGGCCATCTCCTTTGCTGTCTCAAGCATCATCTCTTTAGTCTCATTAGGAAGTCCCAGAATAAGATGCACACAAATCTTGATAGGATACTTTCGGGTAAGTTCAATAGACTTTAAAAAGTCCTCATATGCGTGGCCTCGATTGATAAACCCAAGAGTCTTGTTATGTATGCTTTGCAAGCCATACTCAATCCATACATCATAATCATCTGCATAACTAGCTATAAGCTCCAGGATCTCATTATCTACACAGTCAGGCCGAGTACCTATTGAGATACCGACGACATCTTTGAATCTCTTTATTATATCGTATTTTTCTTTTAACTCTTCAACTGGTGCATAGGTATTTGTATGGGCTTGAAAATATATAATAAACTTCTCTGCCTTAAACCTTTTTTGTGCAGCCTCTATTCCCTCTTCTACCTGTTGTTCCAAGGAGAGTTGAGTTTGATTGCGGTTCTGAAAACTGAATGCCCTATTGTCACAATATATACATCCACCTTCGCCAATCTTTCCATCCCTGTTCGGACATGAAAACCCGGCATCAACACTTACCTTGTGAACTTTTGCATTGAAACGTTTTTTTAAATAGTCGGAATACTTCATTACCACTTATACTGGGGACACTTCACTTACTACTTGCATGGGGACACTTCACTTACTACTTGCATGGGGACACTTCACTTACTTTACTATGTATTAAACCAATGTGAAGTGTCCCCAGACTTATTGTGAAGTGTCCCCAGACTTATTGCAAAGTGTCCCCATGCTTATAAAACGTTCCCATTAATGGTGATGTGAGAGGTCCGGGTTTTTTACGAAAAGGAGCGGGAAGACTATATCGCTTATACAGCAGGGTAGCCATACCGCAAGAAAGAGAAACGTAAATATCGCCGGGTATACATACCAGTTCATTCCTTGTCCAATCGCCATAATTACATGAAAGAGTGAAGCGCAGGTACTTAAAAGCACATGGCCTGAATGTGGAAACTTGGTTCCTGGTTTAAAATATGCTATTGTTATGCCTAATACTGCGGCAGAATTTATTAGCCAAAAATGTTCTATAAAACCTATGTGCGGGGCACTACGCGGTAGCCTCAACAGGACCTCACCAAAATATGGTATCAAGG
>JABMRG010000118.1 GCA_013202935.1 Candidatus Omnitrophota bacterium | reverse complement strand
GTAAAATTCATATTTGCAACTACTGCTGCATATAAGGTTATACCTACTATACTTTCACGATGCCAGAGGTTTAACTTTCGCAGGCTTTCAAGCCAGGATATCATAAAGAAACTTAAAGAGATTGCCAAAAAGGAAAAGATTAATATTGAAGAGGCGGCTCTCTATACAATTATAAGAGCAGCTTCCGGTAGTATGAGGGATGCGGAGTCTCTTATAGACCAGCTTGCGACATATTGTAAAAACAATATAACTGTCAAAGATACAAACAAGGTTCTTGGCACAATAGAGCAGGATTCTCTTTATGAATTCTGCCAACACGTAATAGGCAGAGACACAAAAGCTGCGATAAAGTTAATAAATCAGATAATTGATGATGGTGTTGACCCTAGCCAGTTCATACAGAGCCTTATAGAGTATTTTCGGGCCGCTATGATTATCAAGGAAGGCAAGGATTTGACATCTTTAGTAGATCTTCCCAAGGATGAGATAGAGAAGTTATCTAAGCAGACAGAGTCTCTTACAACCGAGGATATCCTATACATATTATACAGCCTGATCAACACAAATTACACAATACGCAGGTCTTCCTCTCAGCGCATTCCTCTGGAACTCTTAGCTGTAAAGCTGAGCCGAAAAGAGTCTATCGTCTCCCTGGATGAGATCATGAAGAGGCTTAATGCAATTGAAAAGAATGCTCCAGCAAACACGGAAGAGGCTGCTATTACCCAAACCAGCAATGAGACTCCTGCAAAGGAAGAGGAAGTTGCCATGGGAGAACCCGGAGGCCTTCAACAGCTAGAAGCCCACCCAGAACTTTACAGGATAAGAGAAGCAATGCCTAAGGTGATAAAGAATATACGCCAGGAAAAGATATATATAGCGTCTTGCTTAGGTGAAGGAAAGATTGTAAGCTATAAGAACAATATATTAACAATTGGATTCTTTAAAAGTAATACATTTCATAAGGAGAGTCTTGAAAAACCGCAGAACAAGAAAATGATTGAAACCCAGCTTGCTGAAGCACTTGGTTCAAAAACAAGAGTTGAGTTTGTTGTCATAAAGGGCGATAATACAAAAAACCCCGATGGGCAAACAGAGGCCCAAGAATCCAATGAAGAGAAGAAGAGCCCGTTAAAAAAAGCCCTATCCGAGCCAATAATAAAGACAGCCATAGATATGTTTGACGGCAATATTATGAAGTTTATGTAAGGAAAGAGTCTTTGGAGAAATATACAAAATCCATGTCAAGGCTTATCCAGGCACTAAAGAAGATGCCTGGGGTAGGGCCTAAGAGCGCTGAAAGAATGGCCTTTCATATACTGAGGCTTCCTCATAGCGAGGCAAAAGCTTTGGCATATTCGATACTAAAAGTAAAAGAGTCTATAAAATTCTGTAAAGTCTGCGGAAACCTGAGCGAAGAAGATAGCTGTAATATATGTAGCAGCCCACAGAGAGACAAGGATATAATATGTGTGGTTGAGCAACCCACAGACATTGTCTCTATTGAAAAATCCGGCTGCTATAATGGGCTTTATCATGTATTGGGAGGATCACTCTCTCCGCTGGATGGTGTTGGCCCTGAGAATTTAAGAATCCTTGAGCTTCTTGCCCGAATAAAGACTCAAAGAGCAAAGGAGATTATAGTAGCAACAGACTCTGACTCTGAAGGTGAGACCACAGCACTCTATCTATCAAGACTTCTTAGAAAAGAGAAGGTAAAAGCAACAAGAATAGCTTATGGGCTTCCTATGGGAAGCAACCTTGAGTATGCGGATCAGGTTACTCTGGCAAAGGCGTTGCAAGGCCGTAACCCTATTTAGGCTCAATAGTTAGGTGGTTTTGCTTGACATAGATAATGCTTTTTAGTATAGTATCAGTTTAAACAAGGAGGAAGCATGAAGGAGTATAAATTTCTAAAGACTGCCCGCATAGTATTCTTTGTGCTGGCATGGGTAGTATTAGCTATAGGTATAATAGGTGGAATAGGCATATTTGTTACAGGCGGCGCATCACCTATTACGACTCCTGCCGGAACAACTGTGCAGAGCGTGCCCAAGGCCCTCGGTATTATTCCTATAATACAGGGTGGAATGGGATTTTTTATATTCTATACAATTTCACAGATAATAAAGGCGCTTCTAGAAATAAAAGATTGCTGCGCAAAGCCAGCTGTTTAAACTAAAAGACTATTTAACGAAAGAGAAAGAGTATGTTAGAGGTACGTTGGCATGGCCGGGGCGGCCAGGGAGCAAAGACTGCTGCCCAGTTTCTTGCTGAGGCAGCTTTAGAATTGGGAAAGCAGATCCAGTCGTTCCCTGAGTATGGCCCAGAAAGGGCAGGCGCTCCCATAAGGACATATACAAGGATTGATGATAAGCCTATAACCATACATTGTTCTGTTAAAGAACCCGAAGTGGTAGTGGTTATCGATCCTACCCTTCTTAATACAGTAGATGTTACAGAAGGCTTAAAAGAAGACGGTATTCTCCTGGTAAATTCTGCAGAAGAACCCAAGGTAATACGGGAAAAATTAAAATTTAATAAAGGTAAAGTAGCAACTGTTGATGCTACCAAGATCTCTCTTGAGACATTGGGCATACCTATGCCTAACACGCCAATGCTTGGGGCCCTTGAAAAGGTAAAGCCGCTTGTTTCAATAGATAAATTAATAGATAAAATAAAGGCAAAATTTTTAAAGAAGATAGGCGAAGAAAAGACCAATGCCAATATAGAGGGTATTAAGCGTGCTTATGAGGAGACGAAGATAGGATGAGCCAAAAGAAAAAGGGCTGGAAAGATATCCCGATAGGTGGGTTGATAGATAGAGGAGGCACTGCAGCTGAATATAAGACAGGTGACTGGAGGACGTTTAGGCCTGTTGTAGATAAAGAAAAATGCATAAATTGCCTGCAATGCTGGATATATTGCCCTGATTCAAGCATTGTAGTAAAGGATCAGAAGATGGAAGGCTTTGACTATGACCACTGCAAAGGATGCGGCATATGTGCTTCTATCTGTCCTGTAAAATGCATCAAGATGGAGAAAGAGAAATAGATGGCAACAAAGACTAAGAAACTTACCCCATTGACCGGAGACCAGGCAGTTGCTGAGGCGATGCGTCAGATAGAGCCGGATGTAGTAGCAGCATATCCTATTACTCCGCAGACAGAGATAGTAATGACATTCTCGCAATTTGTTGCTGACGGTAAAGTAAGGACAGAGATGATACCTGTAGAGTCAGAACATAGCGCTATGAGCGCATGCGTAGGCTCTCAAGCAGCAGGGGCTCGCACCATGACAGCTACATCAGCGAACGGCCTTGCACTTATGTGGGAGATCGTATATATTGCTGCATCGACGCGTCTTCCCATTGTAATGCCTGTTGTAAACAGGGCACTCTCAGGGCCTATAAACATACATTGTGACCATTCAGATACCATGGGTGCACGTGACTCGGGATGGATCCAGATCTACTCTGAGAACGCACAACAAGCGTATGAGAATACTATACTTGCAATGCGCATTGCAGAGCATAAGGATATACTCCTTCCGGTTATGGTATGCCAGGATGGTTTTATTACAAGCCATGCTGTAGAGGGGATAGAGCTTTTTGATGATGATATAGTGAAGAAGTATATAGGTGAGTATAAACCTGTGATGCCTACACTTTTAGATGTAGATAACCCTGTAACATACGGGCCTTTGGATTTACAAGACTACTACTTTGAGCATAAACGCCAGCAAGCAGAGGCGATGAAAAATGCAATCTCTCTTATACCAGATATTATGGCTGAGTTTAATAAGACATTTAACAGGAAGCATGACCTGATAGAAGAGTATAAGATGCTTGATGCAGAAGTTGCTATATTAGTCTTAAGTTCAACCGCTGGTACCACAAAAGCTGTTGTTGATGATTTAAGAAACAAAGGCCATAAGGTAGGCCTTATAAGGCCTGAAGTCTTCAGGCCATTTCCTAAGCAAAGGATTATAGAGGCAGCCTCTAAGGCAAAGGTAGTAGCTGTGCTTGACAGAAGTGATTCATTCTCAAGCCAAGGTGGGCCATTGTTTGATGAAGTAAAATCAGCTATGTATGATGCTGATAAAAAGCCAATTTTAGTAGATTATATATTTGGACTAGGTGGAAGAGACATATCTATGGAAGAGATAGAAGGCGTTTACAAAGAATTACTGGATATATCTAAGACGGGAAATATAAAAAATCAGATTAATCATCTAGGAGTCAGGGAATAATGGCTAACATAAAAGAACTCTCAAAATTACCAGAGCGGTTAGGCCCTGGCCACAGGCTCTGCTCAGGATGCGGTGCATCTATTGCAGTAAGGCAGATTCTAATGGGTGCAGGTGAGATACCTGTTGTCGCAAGCTGTGCTACAGGCTGCCTTGAAGTCGCAACAACAATATATCCTTATACCGCATGGAATATACCCTTTATCCATAATGCTTTTGAAAATTCAGCCGCAACTATGAGTGGTGTTGAGACCGCTTACAATGCTTTAAAAAAGAAGGGTAAGATAAAGAAAGATATAAAGTTTGTAGCATTTGGAGGAGACGGCGGCACGTATGATATAGGGCTTCAGTCGCTTTCAGGTGCACTTGAAAGAGGCCATAATATGGTATATGTCTGCTATGATAATGGCGCGTATATGAAT
>JABMRG010000117.1 GCA_013202935.1 Candidatus Omnitrophota bacterium | reverse complement strand
ATTATGTGGTATTATTATAGTAAATAAGTGTATCAAATAGGTAAGATGTTAAGAAAGGCGTCAAAAAGACACTGTTTTTTTGCCCAAATTATGTTAAACTTTAAAAAACTCTTTAGTATAAGAATCATATCATTGGTTGTAACCTTTGCGTTCTTATTTCAATCTACAATATACGGTATAGATCTACCTAAAGGGTCTAATCTTAGAGTTCCTCTTATGAATGCTTCGGGAGATTCGACTAGAAGATTGATGGAAACCCTAAGCAAGGTGACCTACCACGAGCATGTAAATGAACATATTGCGACACAAGCAGAATCCCAGTATAAAAGCTTTTTACAGTCTAGAGACATAGTTCTTGATTTAGCAGGGGACGTGGAAAATATAGCCATTTTCTATGACAGCTTGGAAAAATATCCTGGTTCAGAAATAGCTATATTAGAAATAGAAGGACTTTATGGCAATACCAGAGTCTTAGAACATATAGGACTTGGCCTGTTTTATGGGAGGCCTATTATTTATATAGATAGCTCTTTGAAAGGACAAGAGAGGCAGGAGATACTGCAGCATGCCTATGATGAGGTAACCAAGTGGGAAGAAAAAAGACTATCTCTTGGATTGGAGTTTTTCCAAATGCGCCAACATATATTAGATCACTATGAGGAATTTGAAGCCTTTGCAGATAGCTCTCATAGGGCATCGCATAATGTAGACCACATACTTGAAAAATACAAAGCCAGACATAAGGGCGACCTGCTTGATGCTGTAGCAATGATGCCTTTTAAGGAAGGGGATGTTGTAATAGCGGCAGGTACATTGTCCAGGAGAGATTTTGGAAAATTAATGGGTGCATCTCTTCTGGCTTATGTATTAGCAGCATGCGGAGTTAATCCAGATGCTCCTACTGAGACTACCCCTTCTGAGACTGTCCCTTCCGAAGACTTATCGTCTTATATGATTCCGGGAATAGATTTAATTCCAGATGACGAAGCAGAAGGTTATGTCAAAGAAAGACTCTGGTCTCATCCTGAGAATGTAAGAGCGCTTACAGACGCAAGCTATCATTTTAATGTCCCGCGTGTATTGGCCGTTTCTGTTTTAGGTCCAGAGATCTTTGCTATGCAAAGCGGGGCAAGGCGGTCTGCTGAAGATGTAGTAAGCTCGCTCCATAAATATGATACCTTTTCTGAAGGGATTGCTCAGTTGCAGGTAAGGCATGCTGTTAGATTTTTCCCAGCTTTATATGAAGATGCCACAAGTCCAGGCGCTCCTCTTTATCTGAGGAACACAGTAGAGCCATATGCATATCTTTATGGGTCAATTGGCGATAGAGATGATGATGGCGCCTTAATCCACTTTCAGGAAATAAAGGAACTACTTAAAAATGATATATTATGTATCTATATGATGACGATGTATATTCGTGAGTCAATGGAGATACTTCACCGGGCAGATCCTTCTTTTAGGGATCCTAATACATTTGATGCCCTTTCTATCCCGACTGCATTTGAAGCTAGCGCTATAGGCAGCTATTATGTCTACGGACCTGCCCATGCCTTGAATCCGAACGCTACAAGCGTATGGAATGAAGTTGTTGGGAGTCATATCTCAACCCCAAAATATAATATTTACATAATTAGGGTCAGGCAGGATGGTTGGGATTGGTTGGAGATGGATAAATATCTTAAACAGAGTGCTATTTCTATGGATTATAGCGGGCATAGCACATTTTCTGACGTTATGTATGGGATGGATGGGTGGTTAGATAGTCACGGTTCACCTTATGATGAAGGACTTTTTGGCGTCTTCTTGGATAATGCCGACTTGAGGTATGCACAGACTCTGCCACCTCAGTATGCCTATTTGGCTCGCATGTTTGCGCATTCTAATGTCTATGGGTTTAATGTGCCTTACAGCTATCCTAATAATTGGCAGGCAATTCAAGCGCCAGCAACCCCTACCCCTATCTCTCCGCCGACAGAGGTTCCTCCGTCATTTCCTGTTGGAGATTTACCTGAAGGGTTTAATTCTGATGCGCAAGGTATCTTTTACACCGTTCAATCAGGAGATAACTTGTGGTCTATAGCAACAACGGTTTACGAAGACATGAATTACCTCTACCCGGATGCTATAGATATTAATTCTGTTCTTAGTATTATTGTTTCTTTAAATGATATACCCGACAGCGCTGTGATTGATATAGGTCAGAAGATTTATGTTTATTCTTTTTTGAATTCTAACGCGGGTTCAATGCGTCGATATAGTATGATGCCTGCTGGGTTAGGGTTAGCTATGACTCGCATCAGAGCACCAAGTGTCGGCCATGTAGAGCCAGTCGCAGATGCCTATACAGCTTTACAGGCAGGAAAACACGATGAGGCGTATGATTTGGCAATGGAAGGCCTGTTGGGTGAGGATTTTGTGGTCAATATCGAGACAGCTATCGGTATATTGCGTAGGTTACTTATATATTATGGCATAGATACAGAAAAAGGAAAGACGATTGCCGCGATGTCGCCCGTAGTAGCAAAACATAAACGCGCTGTTGATCAGACTGCGATGAAAAAAGAACTGGCAGGTGTTATTAGTAAAGTGCGACTTAGGGGTATATACAGATACAGGCTGGGGTTTACATTTAGAATGTGGGGACAGGCAAAAAGAGCTGTTTATGAGAAATTTGAAACCACGGCTGAAAGAAAAGAAGCGCTGCAACATATTCGTATTCTTGCAAGAAAACTTGCAGAAAAGAAATTGGATTCAAGAGATGCTTTAGAGAATGCCATACCTGCGGCAGTCAGGGCAGCCGAAAACATAGATGCATTTAAACTGTTTATAGAACTAGGAATAAATCTTGCTGAAAGAGGGATAGACTCCACGCCTAGCCTGCAGCGCGGCACTACTGCAATAGCTGGGGCAGCCGGCAACAGAGAAGAACTCGACCTCTTTATGGATTTAGCGACAACACTCGCTGAAAACATAATAGACCCTGTTGCTACATTAACTCACGCTATTCCCGCAATAGCAAAGGCAGCAAATGATACAGAAGAGATTAGGTTATTCATAGATTTAGGTATAAAACTTGTTGAGAACGGAATAGAGCCTTATCAGGTTTTGACTTCTGTTGTCCCGACCTTGGCTAGTACGGCGAGCAACATACAGGAACTCAGGCTGTTTATAGATCTGGGGATAAAACTGGCTGAAAACAGTATAGACCCCGCACCTGTTTTAGAGTATGGTATTCCTGCATCAGCCAAAGTAGCTAAGGATATTGAGGAGCTGGGGCTATTTATAGGCCTTGGAATAAAACTCGCTGAGAATGCAATAGAACCTAGTCTTGCACTGTTATACGCTATCCCTGCAACAGCCAGGGTAGCAAGCGATAAAGATGAACTTAAGCTCTTTATAGATTTAGGGGCAACGCTCGCTGAAAACGGCATAGATCCGACTCTTACTTTACAGTATAGCAT
>JABMRG010000116.1 GCA_013202935.1 Candidatus Omnitrophota bacterium | reverse complement strand
GCTATGGCCCAGGTGATTACGGACGCAGAATAAGATTTCAGAGACGCACTCGTTTTTACAAAATTCATGTTCCAGCAGACTATAAAAATAATGTCTCTACGCCTGTAGTGCTTGTATTCCATGGTGGTGGTGGCGACCCGGAGACTATACGGTATACATCAGGCATGGATCAGGTAGCGGACAGGGAAAATTTCATAGTTGTTTATCCGGCCGGCACTAACAGCAGGCTCTTCTTGAAGGATCGCCTGCTGCTGTGGAATGACGGCAGGCAATATCAGAATGGTTCATACAGCAAGGTAGATGACATGGGGTTTGTTGTTACGTTACTGGATGATCTTGCAGAGCTGTTCAATGTTGATCGAAAACGAATCTATGCGTGCGGATATTCAAACGGAGCACAATTTACCTACCGCTTAGCAAAGCGGCTTTCAGGTAAAATAGCTGCAGTAGCTATGGTAGCTGGACAACGCCCTGTCAAAGATGATTTTGATCCATTGCCAACAAGGCCTATATCTATAATGCAATTTTCCGGTTTACAGGACATGGTAGCCCCTTATAGCGGTGGTAGTGGGCCAAAAGAATCTAAAATAATAGCTGTCTCGCCATCTGTCAGGAAGGCAATAAAATCGTGGGTAGCCTTCAATGAATGTCCAGAAGAACCCATCGAGGTTAAACGAGTAGGTAAAGCCCTGATGAATCGTTATGGGCCGGGCCATAATAGAACTGAGGTAATTTTATGGACTCTTGAAGATGGTGGACATACCTGGCCTGGCGGTAAAGTGGTACCGAGCGCACGGATATTAGGGTTAGATGAAAAAATAGGTAATGTTAACAGAGATATCAATGCCTCTGACCTTATGTGGGAGTTTTTTAAGAGCCATCCTAAATAGCGGTTATTCCAAATTTAAACCCTCCTCCTGTATAGCATTTATCTTCCCTGTCCTTTAATTATCCTTGTAATTTTTACTTATTTTTAGTATAATTCTTAGTTACTATGACAGATAAATTAGATATAGCCGGACAAATAGCGGAACTGGTTAAGCTCCAGGAGATAGATTCTGATATTTTTAAGCTTAAGGCTGAAAAGGAACAGAAGCCTATCGAGATACAGGAGCTTAAAGACTCACTTGCCCAAAAGCAATCGGGCATGCAACAGGCTGAAGATGATTTAAAGAACCTGCAGCTAAAGCATAAGGAGAAGGAAGTAGATTTAGGGACCAAAGAAGGTGAAGTCAAAAAGCTCCAGACACAGCTATATCAGTTAAAGACCAATAAGGAGTATAGTACCATGCTTCAGGAGATTGAGAGGCATAATGCTGATAACTCACTTCTTGAAGAAGAGATTATAAAGTTGATGGATGAAATAGATGCTGCCAGTGGTAAGGTAGCTGAGGAGAAGAAGAAATTTGAAGAAGAGTCAAAAAAGGTTGATGCTGGAATAAAAGTAATTGAGGCAAGAATTAAAGAGATCGAAGAATCTGTAGCAGGCCTTAAGAAAAAGAGAGAAGCCTTAACGCCCTCTATAGGCCAGAAGGTGCTTAAGGATTATGAACGTATCCTGGAAGGAAGAAACGGGCTTGCGTTAGTTGAGGTTATAAATGACGCATGCGGTGGCTGTTATATTAATCTACCGCCTCAGGTTATAAATGAGGTCAGGATGAAAGATAAGGTAACCTATTGCGAAAGCTGCTGGCGCATGCTTTATATAAGAGATGAATCAAAAGAAGCCTAATAGATTAGAGATCTTTATTGATGGTGCAGCACGTGGAAACCCAGGCCCTGCAGGGATAGGCGTTGTAGTGACAGATGGGTCAGGCCTCGTAAAGGAGGTTGCGAAATATATTGGTGAGGCAACTAATAATGTTGCAGAATATACCGCCCTTATATTCGGCATGGAAGAAGTTCGCAACTTAGGGGCAAAAGAGCTTGTAATAAATACAGATAGCGAGCTTTTAGCTAAACAGCTGGGCGGTGAGTATAAGGTAAAGAGCCAGACACTTAAAGGCCTCTATGCTAAGGTTACTAAGATGCTCGATAGTTTTAACGAGATAAGGGTTAATCATATAAATCGTGAAGAAAACAAGGGTGCAGATAGGCTTGCCAATAAGGCGATTGATAATGCGGGCAAGAAGAGAGTCGGCAAGTCGTTCATACTGAAGCATAAAAATTCTGTACCTGATTCGCTCTTTTAAAGCAGGTTCTTGATGGCCGCTGTTTCCGAGAGGAAATAGAGGAAAGTCCGAGCTCCACAGGGTAAACGTAGCGGGTAACGCCCGTCCATAGATCAGAAATGATTTATGCGGATTAGAGCCACAGAGACGAGTCTCCAAAGCATGGAGAACCCATGCAAGGAGGGTGAAACGCGGCAATCTCTACGTGGAGAAAGACCAAATAGGTCCCGCCATAAGGGTGACCCGCTCTTCAGTAGCGGGACGGGTTAGGTCGCTATATTCTCGAAAGAGGAGAAGATTCTGCCAGCAATGGTAGAGCTAGATAGATGGCCATCTGATGAGCACTTATGTGCTCATTAACAGAACTCGGCTTACGAGAACCTGCTTTACTAAAATATTGTATGGAATTTTTAAATTCCATACAACTGGGGGTTTTAAGGGGGTGCAGGCACCCCCTTAAGGGGTAACAGCTAAAGCAATGCGACGAATAGGAGCATTGTGTAGCGCCATAGGGGCGATAGCCCCTTTGGATAAATTACGAGCGAAGCGAGTTAATTTATTAGGAGTAGAATATGCCAGAATTACGTAATCTATTAGAGCTTATGTTCCACCTGAAGGCATCAGACCTGATATTGACTGCAG
>JABMRG010000115.1 GCA_013202935.1 Candidatus Omnitrophota bacterium | reverse complement strand
TTCTACCGCTGAATTACTCCCGCGAAGTTTCAATATAACGGTAAAAAACTGCACAAGCTTTTAAATACCTTAAAACGTCGCTCTATCTTGGCTCTGTTTAACTTTGCAAGACTCTTTATATCATAAGCCTCAACAGTAAAAGAGGCCATAATGGTTCCATACACAAGTGCTCGCCTTATAGCAGCATCATCTAAACGGCCTACCTTTGAAAGATAGCCTAAGAACCCACCAGCAAATGTATCCCCTGCCCCAGTAGGATCGTATATATCCTCCATCAGATATGCCGGGCAGGTAAAAAATCCCCTCTTAGAGACAAAGAGAACGCCATCTTCTCCTTTTTTAATTATAACTTTTTTTGTGCCATATCTTATAATGGCTCTTCCAGCCTTTAAGAGATTTCCTTCTTTTGTAAGCTGTCTTGCCTCATGCTCATTTAAGATAAGCATATCTATATTTTTTAGCACTTCAAGTAGCTTTTTCTTTTTATGCCCTATCCAGAAATTCATTGTATCTGCTGCTATTATTCTGGATCTTGACTGTTTTATAACATCGAGCTGAAGCTCCGGGTCTATATTTGCTAAGAAAAGGATATTCTCTCTTTTCTGCTGATCAGAGAGAACAGGCTTAAAGTCCTTAAACAGATTAAGATGTGTGGCTAGAGTCTCTGCATTATCAAGGTCCCAGCCGTATCTTCCCTTCCACCTAAAGGTCTTACCCTTTTTCACTTCAAGTCCGTCGACATTTATGGATTTTTTCTTAAGAAGGGTTATATATTTTTTAGGAAAGTCTTTACCTACAACTGCAATCAGCCTCACTTTTGTAAAATATGATGCGCTTAGTGAAAAGTATGTTGCAGAACCTCCCGGAGCATTGAAATTTTTTCCAAAAGGCGTAATAACATTATCAATAGCAACTGATCCAACAACCGTTATTCCCATATTATATCTTCTCCGAAATCTTCAATGGGCAATACTCGCCACACATGCTGCAGATATCTTTAGTTTCAGTCTTAAACCTTTTATGTATTGCTTCTGCCTTTTCTGGATCCATAGAGGCCTTTATATGGCGCTTCCAGTCCCTTGATGTACGGAAGATCGAGACAGTCTTATCCCATCCCTTAGCGTCCTTTATGCCCTTTGCTATATCAGCACTGTGGGCTGCAATGCGGTATGCTATCAAACCCTCCTTTACATCCTCAAGCGTTGGTATACTAAGATGCTCCGCAGGTGTCACATAGCATAAAAAATCTGCTCCATAATACCCTGCCAAAGAAGCACCTATAGCAGATGTGATGTGATCATAGCCTGGTGCAACATCAGTAACTAAAGGCCCGAGCACATAAAAAGGTGCATTGTTGCATAACTTCTTCTGTAATTTTATATTCTTTTCAATCTGATTTATTGGGACGTGGCCAGGGCCTTCTATCATGACCTGAACGCCTTTTTCTTTAGCTCTCCTTGCAAGCTTGCCTAGAATTTTAAGCTCTGCTATCTGCGGCTTATCAGTAGCATCACATACTGAGCCAGGCCGCAGGCCATCACCCAGGCTTAAGGCAATATCATATTCCTTTGCGATAGAAAGCACGCGGTCAAAATTCTCATACAGAGGGTTTTCTCTCTTGTTCTTTTTCATCCACTTTGCCATGAGTGCCCCACCCCTGCTTACTATACCTGCAATACGTCCGTGTTTTTTAAGAAGGCCTAAAACATCCTCTGTCACGCCTGCATGTATAGTGAAAAAATCTACGCCTTCCTCAGCCTGTCTCTGGATAGCAAAAAAGATATCGTCTACTGAAGTTTTGGCAAATGAGGAGTTCTTCTCCTTTGCTCGTACCGCAACCTCATATAGAGGCACTGTGCCAACAGGCATGGGAGATTTTTTTATGATAGATTTAAGGACAGCCTTGAAGTCATTGCTGGTGCTTAAGTCCATTACTGTGTCTGCATGATACTTCACGCAGATATCAAGTTTTTTCAGTTCTTCGGAAACGTTGCCATAATAAGGTGAGGTTCCAATATTAGCATTGATCTTTGTGCGTAGCCCCTTTCCTATAGCGCAGGGGGTTTTTATGTTGCGAAGTCTGTTGGCAGGTATAACAATAGTGCCTTTCTTTAGGCCATCAATGATAAACCTAGACGATACGCCTTCAAGTTTAGCTACTCTTTTTATCAGCTCTGCCTTATGGCCTCTTCTGGCATCATTAATCTGTCTCATTTGAAGTATCTCTCTGTAAGGCGTTTTTCAAGCTTATAGGCCTGGAATCTTAAATCCTTAAATTTCTCACTAATCTTACTATTGGAAAGGTTAAAGAACTCTTCCAAAACACGTAATGACTCTTTTGTTCTCTGGATATTGGCAAAAAATATAGACTGCCAGTTGCTCTTCTTCTCTAGCGGACTAAAGTCTGTTGCGCAGTCTTTGGCTACATCACGCGATTCATGCAGCAATCTTTTATTTAAGCTTGATGATATTATAATTCTTTTTATCTTATGGCGTAAAGATTTTAATTGGCTGGTTGCGTTTGAGTCGTTTAAGATAAAACGCGCTATATCTTCACAGACCCTTAAACCTTCTCGTGCACGGTTTAAGTTTACATCGATGATTCGAAGAATCTTCTTATCCACTATTTGCTGCGTCTATTCGTGATCCTTCTAATAAGCGAAGTGACCGAATATCCTTTAATAAATTTTACTCTTTTAACAGACCCACCATATGAACCTACAATCTTGTTTCCGACAATATCTTTTATCTTGTAGTCTGCGCCTTTGATGATAATATCAGGCTTAAGGTATTTTATAATTTCAACAGGGGTATCCTCCTTAAAAGATACAACATAATCTACTGCCTTAAGCGCAGCTAAGACTCTCATCCTGTCTTTTAATGAAATAAGTGGGCGCTTGTTTCCTTTTAGCCTCTTTACTGAACTGTCAGAATTTACTGCAATTATCAGAATGTCTGCGTGTCTTTTAGCCTCTTCAAGGTATTTTACGTGGCCGTAATGAAGAATATCAAAACAGCCGTTTGTAAATGCTATTTTCTTACGGCGTTTTCTGAGGCCTGCCAGTATCTTTTTAAGCTGTACTCTATTTTTTATCTTTGAGTTTATCATAGTCACGCGCATGGGGACACTTTACTTA
>JABMRG010000012.1 GCA_013202935.1 Candidatus Omnitrophota bacterium | reverse complement strand
CCTGTAACCAGCCCTACATATCCTGAGCCTATCACTGCAATTCTTTCCATATAAACTCCTTGTTATCATGTAAGGTGTCAGGCACTTCTAGTGCCTGACACCTATGTTAACTAAGCCTGTGATCCTGCTTTCGGCGTGTGATATTCTTTTCCAAACTCAAAAGGTATATCAGGAAATCCCTTTAACCTGAACACAAGCATTATCTCTTCCCCTTCGTCCCTTCTAACATTATACCTTATATCTAAATCCCAGCAGTGCAGGCTCTTCGTAACTACATACTGCTGTTCTCTCAAATCCCACTTTTTCTTGACTGTGCGCAGTTCGCCTAAAATATTAAAGTCTTCATATATTTTAAAACGCCAGCCAGGTATAAAATCCAGGTCAGCATTCAAGCTAAGGCTGTTAGACTCATGTGTATAATTATGGCCAATGCCCAGAGACCATTTGTTCTTCTGACGGAAGGATATACTATTGCTGACCTGCCTGAACCACTGACGATGATAACGCTTATGTAGGTCAAAAGTTGCATTAGAGGTAGCTATGAGCCAATCAAAAGGCCTAAGTTCCAGTTTTGTGGTATAATCACCAAACTGAGTACCTGGCGTGTGATTAAAATCATAGCTAGTGCTAACAAGCAGCATAGCCAGGTCAACCGCGGTCAAATCTTTGCCTCTCTTGGTCTGCAGCTTGTTCTCAAGCCCCAAACTCATTGAACTTGTCCTGCCTATTGAATCTATACCATCAAACTGGGCAACCTTGCTTGAGGGCATAGATGGCTGTGGCCTATGGGTATAATTCATAGTAGGTGTTATTACGTGGCGCAGATTATTTATCTCCATGCCAAAAGGAGAAGCCTTTGTATTGAATACCTTAAAGAATTTTGTGCTAAGCTCTACTCCACTTTCAAATATACTCCTAAATTGCAACTTATCTCTATCTGTTTCTCTATCATAGAGAGTATACCTCGTAGCAACAAAGGGGTTGACTGACAAGAAGCCCAGTTTTGTCATATAAGATAGCTTGTTGTAGGCATCGTATCTATTGCTATGGCTGGGGTCTGTTATAGTACCAGGATCATCATCTGTATGGCGTGGATATACCTTATTAAAATTTGCTGCATTGAAATTGCCCGTATAATAAAAACTTCCCTTCCTGAAAAGTCGGTACCCAGCCCCATATTCATCATCTTCAATATCTGTTCTCTCCTCTTCAAATATCGGGAGGTTATTAATATCAACCTTAACTTCGGGAAGGCGCTCTGTTACAGTATCAAACCTGTTCATCCTCTTTTCTGTAAGTACGCTTACATTACAAAAACCAGAAGTATTTGTAAACAATAGATACGACCTGGGGTTAGTATCTTTCTCATATTCATTATAAAAATAGTCTTCTAGAAAATCCTCATCTTTATACTTATACATCTCAGCTGTAAGAAGTGTCTCGGGTGCCATCTCCCATTGATGGCGTATGCGTAAGAGCCCTTTTTCAAGTTCTGTTGTCGGTTCCCAGGCAAAATCTTTCTCATGGCCAAAAGAGTCCGGCCATCTCTTTTTTGTATACCTATGATAGTTATGCTTAAGATCGTGAATATCCCTTTCGTGCATATAGTATGTAGTTATATTTCCCTGGCCAAAACCTTTTGTATCATATACATGCTCTATGCCAACGGCCAGGTCTTTCATCTCCCTATAATCTATGTTTACATGGCCCTTATGGTTGGGGGTCAAATTATAGCGCCAGGCGGTTAGGAGATAATATCCCCAATCTTTGTTTTTGCCCGGTATTACAGTAACCTGTGGTTTATCATCAAGCGGATGGCAATACCAGGGGATCCAAAAAATAGGTATGTTCCATCTGGTAGAAAGAGGGTTTATCCAGGCAACAGCATTATAAGCCTTGACCATTACATCAGGATAAACCTCAACCCTGTTTGCAGAGAGCTTCCAATGCGGCCTTTCGTGGTCACAGGTTGTTACATATCCTTTTCTTACAATAAACTTATCCTCACTTACCCTCTCTGCCTCCTTGCCTTTAGTGTACCATGGCTCGGAAAAACCTTCAAAATCTCTTAGATAACCTGTATTGTCACGAAAGTT
>JABMRG010000114.1 GCA_013202935.1 Candidatus Omnitrophota bacterium | reverse complement strand
TTTATTGATTCTATTCTTAACTTCATGCTTTACCTATACCCTTCAGTTCCTGCTTCAGTTTCTCTCCAAAAAAGAGTGTATCCAGGCTGAATGCTATGAACTGATAGCCTTCCTTTTTTCTTTCGCTTAACTTCTTTGCGTCAGGCGGTATCACATGAATGCCTGAGGGTTTTTTCATCTTCTTGCATGTTCTCTGATATCTCTTTATCGCGGCTTTCATCTTGCTCTTTCCAAACTCACCCGGATACCCCAGGGAAGCGGACAGATCATAAGGGCCGATAATACTTGCATCCACACCCTGAACCTTCAGTATCTCCTCAAGATTCGATATTGCCTCGATATCCTCTATCTGGACTACTACTATACTGTTGGTATTAACCCATCTCTTATATTTCTCAAAACTCAAGCCATACCCTTGTGCCCTGGCCAGGCCTACGCCGCGTTTTCCTTTAGGCGGATACTTAACAGCATCAACAGCTTTTCTCGCGTCTTCTGCGGTATTTACCATAGGGACTACGACGCCGTGGGCCCCTGCGTCCATAATGCGTTTTATCAGGTTAGGATTATTCTCACCAACCCTTACCAGCGGTACGCAACCAGATAGCTCTATCACCCTGATCAGCTCCTGGGCCTGCGAAATCTCTATCGCGCTGTGTTCCATATCTATAACAAGCCAGTCAAACCCCTGCTTTGCCATAATCTCTGCCACAGAACAATCAGGCAGAGTTATCCATGAACCGATGGTCGCTTTAGGCTTTCTTAACTTCTTCTTTAAATTCATCTCTTCCCCCTTTTATATCCTGCAATTCCTGCAGCATATCTTGTGTGATATCGCTAATAGCTGTATCGAGTTCTTTTCCTGCGCTAACCCACCTTTTACAGAAATCCAAAATATTCCTGTCATCATCTTTGCTGCTTAAGGCAAGGCCTTTAGGCGCTATCTTATTCTTCAAAAAATCAAACAGTTTTTCGTATCTGTTAAAGTAATAGAAATCATCCTTAAATATATTGGTCATGCCTTTGGCTTCTGAAAAATTATCATATATTATGACCTTACTGCGCCCCTTGGGCAAGACGTCCTGAATAGCACTGCTGGTCACGGAGATCATAAAGTCTATGTAATCTATATAGCAGAGCAGCGGCTCATCCTCCAGTATAAAAAAATCTCTGAACTTATTCTTCTTCATGACCCTTCTTATCTTTGCTTCGTTTCTATACCTTGGATGCGGTTTTACCAATAAAGCCGCATTGCCCAATTCTCTGGAGAGGCGGGCTATATCATCCAAATTCTTATACTTCACATCTTCCATATTGATATGTTCAAGATTCGGGCATATATACAAGATCTTTATTTTGGAGCCGATCTGCATAGATTCGATCTTGGTTTTTATCTCATCGGAAAAAAGATCTTTGAGTTCCTTCTTCCAGGTTATATCAAAGCGGGGATCACCCAGGGCAAGAACCCCCCTGTTCTCATCAGTACAGATAGCCTGAGTATATCTTTTCTCATACTCATTAGGTGCGTAAATCTTCTCAAAGTCCAGGCGCTTTTTTCCATCAACCTTGATCTCTAATAAATGGCCTGTGTTTCCATGATAGAGGCATAGGGTCTTGATACCCAGGTCCCTGGATACCTTTCTGATAAAGTAACTGCCATAAGGGTAGTCTGTATAATCCGTCAGGCATATATTGTCGAATATGCTGATCTTCGGGTTCAGCCTTATAACCATCTTTTTTATAAAATCTTCAGTCATCCTGCGCCTTATCAGTTTCGACCGTAGCCCTCTGAACTTGTTGCACAAAAACTCTACCCTTATAATATCTCTAAATAAGCTGATAAATAGAGTAGCTGCCCTCAAGGACAGGTCCTTTCTTAAAAAATATGAATAGTCGATTGCTTCTATCTCGTATCTGTCGATAATCTTCAACTGTGCAGAAGGCAGGCCATCCCTCAAATCATAGTTCTGATAGAATAATAATATATTAAGCCCCTGGCCTTTTAAGGCTACTACGACAGGCAGATACCTCTCTGTCTCATTGTGGCCGTGTGCCCAGAATACCATATCATGCTTTTTAGTATTTTTGTTATCCATTGGTTTGACAATTCTCATTTAAAAACTCTAGATATAGAGGCTCCAATTCTGCTTTAATAATTTCTCTCTCTTTTCTTGATAAGATATCCTTATATCTGTGTAAGGAGTCTTTGTAGACTCTCCCTATCTTATCCGGATCTTTGGAAAATGATGTATTACCGCTGATCGGTTTTCCTAAAACCGTCGGATAGCTAAGTATGCTGTCATATTCCGTGCCCAGAAATTTGGATATGCGCCTCATAGCATTCTCAGTGTTGTCTATAAGTTTGGTATAATCGACGTATAATATCCTGCTATTATATCTTTTTTTAAAAAGGCTGTATGAGCGATGAACAGCCTTCCAGGCAGACAGATTCCTCTGGCTGCAGATAAAATCTGATTTTTCCCATTCCTTATGGGAGGCAAACCGCTGCAGGGGATCTCTTACCGGCACAATTACCTTGTTCCCCTTATCCCAGCTCATTATAGGTCTTACTAAAAAATCCGCGTTTGCCGTAAAATAGAGCCTCCAGCAGTTGTTATTGTTGTCTGATAAATTATTAACAGCGGGGACAGCGCCTATTACGCAATCTATATAATCCTGATACACACAGCAGATATTCTTATGTTGTTTACCAGCCAGGTTCCTTAAGCTGATATTCAGCTTCTTATAGTCTATAATATCGAAATCCACTTCATGGTGACCTCTTATACTTTCGTTCGATATCCTCTGCCAGTTATTACGCTTGTTCTGCTTAAGAAAGAAGTCTATTTTTTGCTCAGTGGTACCGAATCTCAAATAATAAAAGAGCAGGAACTGATTCAAAATAGAACTTACGTTTGTCCTTAAAAAATAATCCTCATCCGGAATAGAAGAAATGGACTTATGCCCGTCAAGCAGCGAATGTAATAGATGGTTTCCGGATCTGGTCATACCGCCCAGAAACAGAAGCGGCGGCCTCTGCTTTAAATCTTTCAGGGGCAATAATAATTGCAGCCTTATAGCTATATATCTATCCAGCTTCTTTATAAAATTCATGACTTTGGTCTCTTTAACATATTAAAAATCAGGTTTATTATTTTTGTCTCTCTATTTATATATAAAAGGCCGGGCAGCGAGGCTACCAAAAGCAAAAAGCTCTTTACTGCGGTTTCTATGTACATATTAGGAATCTTAACAGAGCTTTCTAAGAATAAGGCTATTATCAGTGTATAGATAAGCGGCGCGATTATCTTTCCCAGAAAGAATAGGATCTCTTTTGCCTTGGCAAAATGCTTCATGGCATAAGTTTGTAACACAATAAAATTCAGGAAAGTGACAAATGATGTAGCGTAAGCTACACCGTATATACCATACCCCTTCTTTATAAGTACGTAGTTACCTATGACATTTAAAATTATGGCAGAAATTACTATAAATATAACCCTGGCCTGTTTCTTCATTGCAATAATAAAATAGTAGGCCTGGGCACAACATGAAGCAAAGAAGATCTCTAAAAGAAGTATCTGCATGGCTAAAATGCCGGGTATAAATTTAGGCAATATCTTTCTCACCAGCAAAGGTACAATGAAAAATATCACGCCTAATATCACTGGTAAAATATAAGCATTAATTGCTGTCGGGACAGTTACATACTTCTTTATCTCTTCTAAATTTTGGCTCTTGCCATAGGCTTCCATTAGCCGGGGATAAAGAACTGTGCCAAAACCCGATAACTGCCCTGCATAACTCTTAACCATTATAGGTATGCTGTAGAATCCGACTGACGCTATTCCTATCATCTTGGCTATCATTATCCTGTCCAGGCTACCCAAAACCCACTGTAAGAGCCCTACAACTGTTATGGGAAAACCTACTCTCATGAGGCTTAAAACTCTATTGCGTTTTATGCCAAATCTTACTCTGTATCTTGCATGAATATGAATATATATAATATTCAAGAAGAGAACAAGAATAAGAACCATATAGAGCCCATAAATCTTAAATCTGCTGACAAGCAAGAATATTAGAATCAGATTGATTACAGCATCAAAGATAGTGGCCTTGCTTAATAGTGAAAAATTACGTTTAGCCCTTAAGAGAAGCCGGTAAAAGGTGCACAGGCTGTTCAGTATCAGGTATATGGACAGCGCACAGAGTCCTATAATCACCTCTTTTGGATGGTGGTTCCTTAAAATCAGCGCTGTTGTTAGAAGACCGGCCCCGGCTAATGCAGAGACTAAAAACATAACACTAAAACTGGTATTCTTGACTTCTTCTTCTGAATGCTTATCGCCACTACCGGCATAAAAAGGAATCTTGTTTACAGCACCCCTTTCAACTCCGAAAAATAGATACGGTACATAACCGATGATTACCTTAAACAGGCTCCATATACCCATATAGAATGGGCCCAGGAACCTGCGCATAGCAATAGCTGTGAAAAAGCCTATGCCCTGGGAAAGATACCTTGCCGAGGTAAGCTGGAATGTATCCTTTATTATCTGTTCTTTATCGGTTGGGCTTTTTTCTTTCATTCAATAACGCCTCTGCCAGTTTAAAATCTAATATATCATCTATATCTACTGACCTTCCTCTGTCCATTAAATATGCAAAGGTCTTTGATCCATAAAATTTCTTATGCTTTTTTATATAACCTACAAATCCAAGATATATAGCCCCGTTAGGCCCGTATACCTTAGGAAGGTTCTGCCTTGGCTTGTATCCCGTATGCGCAGGTGGAAAATCCTTCATGCATCCGTTCTTTGGCAGCTTATTTGACAATAACACATGAGACTTGACTTCGCTAAGTGAGACTACACCAGATGCTTTTTTACGAAAGAGTGTCTCTAAGGCTCCTCCTATATCATAATGCATCCTTAGCGGAGACGTGGGCTGGAGTAGAACAAATATATCAAACTTATCACCCTTAGATTCAAAGTATCTGATAGCATGCAAGACAAGATCGACTGAAGACGAACTATCCCTCGAGAGGGCCTTTGGCCTTAAAAACGGAACTTCTATACCATAACCTCTTGAAATATCTGCAATTTTATTATCATCTGTGCTGACAATAATCTTATCCAGAGAGGCACACCTTTTAGCCTCTTCTATTGTCCAGAAGATCAATGGCTTACCTGCTATTTTTTTAATATTCTTATGAGGAATGCCTTTGCTTCCACCACGTGCAGGGATTATTGCTAGTATCTTCTTCTCTTTATACATTTTTTAAAATCCGCCTATTCTAAAATGTCTTCTTATACTCTTCCCACTGGCCTATATCCTGCCACGATTTCTCGCTTATAGGATATACCGCTATCTTCTTACCTTGTTCCTGGGCCTTTTTGATCAGGTCGGTAAAGTGAAATACTTCCTTTGCCGGAATTAAGGAAAGCAGCTCCTTCTTTACTATATACATGCCTGTATTGACAAAGAAGTCATACTCAGGCTTCTCAATAACATTGTCAATATCGCCTCCTGTTCTTGTCTCCAGAACGCCATAAGGGACTACAAAATGCCTCATAGCGCCTACTACAGTAATATCACAGTCATTATTCGTATGGAAATTGTAAATATCGCTGTAATCCGCCTTTATAATTATGTCACAATTGGTTACAAAGAACGAACCTTTTATATTGGAGGATCCCAATAGTTTTAAGGCGCCTGCAGTCCCTTCAGGTTCATCCTCAAAATAATAGATAGGCTCATAGCTATTATTGGCATTATCAAAATATGACCTTACCATAGCCCCTTTATACCCTAATAAGAGATGGAATTTATTACATCCAAATTCAGCAAAATTATCCATAATAACCTCTATAACAGGCTTATCATCAACAGGTATAAGGGGCTTGGGAAGTATCTTGGTAAAAGGAGCCAACCGGCTGCCTACTCCTCCTGCCATAATAGCCACCGGAAGATCAAGTTTATGTTCTACTCTCCTGTATCTGTTCCCGAATATATCTTCCCAGAACAGGACATCAACGAGCTTATTATTCTTATCTACTATCGGTACAGCCTCGATCCTATCTCCGACCATCACGCGCTTGACTTCTTCAATATCATAGCCATCTCTAAATTTTACGGGCTTTCTGTTGAATAGATCCGTTATTTTCTCATCGATCTTTTTTCCAGCCAAGACCCATCTCCTGAAATCGCCGTTTGTCACAGTACCTAAAAGCCTATTATCTTTATCTACAACAAAGAGTATCTTGAGTGCCACGCGATCCATCTGTCTCATCGCTGCTTTTACAGTCTCTTCTTCGTGTATCTGGATCTTTGCTAATTCTGAAGTATTCATCTTTGGCTATCTCCTCTAAACAGGCGCCACTCTTTCCTGCTCCCATATAGGGTCTTTTAGCTGCCACTTCCCATCTACTTTATGAAATATTTCCCTGTTCCAGAATTTTTCTACTGTCTTCCAAAATTCGGATTCGCTTATACCTAAGAAATCTATAAAATCCTTCAATGCCCTAGCATCAAGTTTATAATCATTCTCTTTGACAAGCTTTATGGCTTCTTCACGTGTAATCTTGCCTGACCTTATCCAGTAAGAACACACATCTGTCGCTCTGGTGTGGCCGTATTTCGGATACTTCATCCAGGGATGGACCAGGTATCCTATAGCATCTATCTTATCATAGTCTTCGATAAAACCTTCCCTCTTCCATTCGCCAGTATCATCCAGTGATTTAAAACCGTGTTTCTTTGCCAGCTTGCAATTGCTGTATCCGTCCCATGGAACAAAATAACTTAAATATACAGGTTCAAGTTTTGCGTTTTTTATCTCCTCTTCAGTAGGGTAGACACAGGAATTCAGTTCTTTCATACTGATATCCCCGCCTTCCAGCCATTCACTCCAGTCGTATGACCTGGCAACATCATTGTTAATCTGGTCTGAGGCACTCGGGGTTTCCTTAACCTGGGCCCCTCCATATTCGTAACTTATGTTTTCACCATAAACAATAAGTGGAATACCCATATTGATAGCCATGCGTATAGGGTAGACATATATGGCCTTATCCCAGAGCCATGTAGGGCTACCGAATTTCTTAAACGCCTTGCGAAACATCTTCCTGGCCATATTCGGGCTCATATTTAATGAGATACAGTCACAATTAAATGCATCCCTTATATTGAAAAAGTTCTCCCTGCCGGTCTTTGTCCAGCTGAAGTTGTCCACACTCACAAGCAGGGGGTTCATCTTCATGACCTCCTTCATCATATAGACCTGATAATGGCTATCCTTTCCACCGCTAACAGCTATCATGCAATCATAATAGTCTCCACGCCGCCCTCTATGCTTATCGCATAAGGCCTTGAGCTCTTCCATCCTTTTATCCCAATTGATCGTCTTTTTCTTCTCAGCAGCCAGGCATGGGTAGCAGACATCATTCTCATCAAATTTTATACCCGGCCTTGTTTCCGGCATAACACACTTTTTACAGTATCTCACCTAAAACCTACTCTTTCTTTGTTTAGGATCTATATTATAGAAACTTTTTTTCAATATGTTATCTAATCTATAATTTTTTAATACATCTTTAATGCGTCTTGCTGTCCTGCCATCGCCATATGGGCTGGCTACCTGCTTGAGAGATTGCTGGAACTTCTTAGAATAGAGCTTTCTTACAGCAGCCCTTATGCTCTTTGTATCCGGCCTACAGCCTATAATGCTCTTTGCCTGGATCCTTCCCTTTTGCCTGTCGCCTATATTTATAGTGCCTATCCTAAAGCTGGGGGCTTCTATAATGCCGCTTGAGGAATTACCAACAACCGCATCTACATACTTCATCGCTGAAAGGTATCTTAACTGCCCCATTGATGTGAATACTACGGACTTCTGCCGATGCCTCGAAACATACTCATCAATCATCCTGTTTATAACCCTGCCGTCTGTATCAGCATTTGCTTTGGTAAATATCAGATTTGTCTCTTTTAACTCATCTAATGCCTTAAGCAGTTCGCTAAATTGTTTCTTTGATGTATTCTTTTCCAAAGTAGTCGGATGAAATGTAACAAGAAGGTTATATCTATTAAAACAAAAGCCCAATTTCTTTTCCAGTGCTTCTTTAGATAAGAGCTTAAGGTTGCGTATATTATCCAGGCCTATCGCACCTACATTAAAGACCCTATCAGGATATTCACCAAGCTGCATAACCCGCTTCTTGTATTCTTTAGCAGAAGTAAAATGCAAATGGCTCATCTTTGTTATAGAGTGCCTTATAGCCTCATCTATTAAACCAAAGGTAGCTTCGCCACCGTTTAAGTGGGCTATAGGTATCCTCGAGATCATGGCTGCTGCAGCTGCGGAAAATGCTTCAAACCTATCACCAAGAATTACTACAATATCAGGCTTAAGCTGCATATAGGCCTTAGATATCCCTGCGATTCCCAAGGATATCGATTTAGATATGCCGATTGATGTATCTGACTTAAGAGATATCCCCACCTTTTTACTTATACAAAAACTATCCTTTTTGATATCTTTATACGTCAGGCCAAATTCCCTAGAAAGATGCATACCAGAAACCAAGAGCTGAAGCTTTAGGCCCTTATCCTTCTTTATCAACTGCATCAATGGCCTGAGCAGCCCGTACTCTGCTCTTGTGCCTGTAAAGATACATATCTTTCTCTTCACAATATCTCCCTTAAGACCATAAAGCCTTCAGCGAACTTACATCCTGCTATAGCCCCTCTGGCAGTTGCTATAGCTTTTATTGTCTCAGGGCTTCTTGGAAACGGGTGATTACCATGCTCACTCTCAAAAACCCTCATTATCTCAAGCTTCTTATCCATAAAATTGCTTATATTCACAAAACTGTTAGGTATAAAAATAGTCTCTTTTGTGGGTGGAGCTAGTTCTGTCTCGCTTATAGTCTCCATCATAAGAATCTTTCTGATAAACGGATAACGAAAAGTTTTAGTGCAGCTGTAGGCCGCATCGAAGATAACTCTATGGTCGCTATGAACATCATGCATAAACGGAAGGTATATAATCTCAGGCTTAACATTATTAAAAATATCTGAAATCTTTGTGATCAACTCCTTAGACGTGATCTTGTCAGCTTTCGTGGTGGGTATATCCAGATTAAAGAGTTCGCTAAAACCATACATACCTTTAACAGTATCTATCTCATGCTCTCTCTCTTCTATCTGCTTCTTATTAAAGCCTGACTCCTCCTTCATAGCTGTTGCGATAAGCCAGTATATATTGTCACCACTTGCCTTATGCTTAAGCAATGTTCCTCCACAACCAAGCGTCTCATCATCCGGATGAACAGCTAATACTAACACGTTACTCATAACAAATACTCCTTCTCCTTTGGCAACTCCTCAAACTCATGGTCTTCAAACGCAACCGCATTATCATGGCATTTGACTATTATATTATTCTCATCTGACTTTAAGACTATACCAGGCTTACAATCTTCAAAACCTGACTTTACCTCTTTAGCCTTCCAAACCTTTACCTCTCTGCCTTTATACAGCACATGTGCACCTACATAAGGCCTGGTAAGGCCTCTTGTCAAGTTGTATATCGCATTGCTATCCATTTCAAAATATATCTGGCCATCTCCGGAACTCCTTTTTTCCCAATAGCCTGCCTTGCTCTGATCCTGTGGGATTGTCTTGAAATCATTATTCTGTAACTTAGGTAAAAAATTCTCTACCTGCCTTAAGGCGGTAGCGTTGAGCTTTTCATAGAGCATCTTGGCATCATCTTCATATAATATATCCACTTCTACCTGATCCAGTATGTCACCACTGTCTACTCCCTTATTCATAAAGAAGAATGTCGATGCTGTCTTTTTAAGACCCAATACCAGTGCCCATATAATCGGGTGTCTGCCGCGGTTCTCAGGCAGTTTGGCTGGATGATAACCAACAACTCCCATAGGGGCAATATTGAGTATCTCATCTTTGAGCACTTGGGAGGAGCCGAAGTTGAATAGAATATCAGGATTTAGGCCCTTGATCCATTCTATATTCTCCTTTGAATTTATGTCTGCTGCATATCTGCAGGGGATATTGTATTGTTTGCAAATATCAGAAAGGTCAGAAAAGTCAGCATTGAGATCCGAATGGTCCCTAGTAACAACACCTGCTATATCTGCTTTCATAGCTACAAGCTTCTTTAGAATACTTCGGCTAAATTCAATAGCCCCTATAAAGACTATCTTCATAGCAGTATCGCCTCATCTTCCTTAAAGTCTCTTTTTGCAATCTTGTTTATAACAGTGTCCCATCTCATCGGGCCTATTCCTGCAGCAGGCCTCTTAACCGTTATATTATGCTCTGTAAACAGCTCTCCTTTTGATATCGGCTTAGCTGCTACTATGGCCTTTCTGATTATGGCCTTGTTCTTAAGCTCAGAAGCACTGGGTTGCTTTTTATTATTGCCCAGGGCATTCTCTATGTTCCTTATCGCCTTTATCATATCTTTTAACTCAGCAGGTTCAAGTGAAGCAGCATGGTCAGGCCCTTTCATATTTCTATCCAGCGTAAAGTGCTTTTCTATAACTTTAGCCCCTAAGGCAACTGCGGCTATTGGGACCTCTATCCCAAGGGTATGGTCAGAGTATCCAACATCTATATTGAGCGCTTTTCCCATTGTAAGCATAGCACGTAAATTTACATCTTCTATTGGGGTAGGATACTCTGTATTGCAATGAAGCAGAGTTATCCTATTTTTTTTAGTTCCTGCTTTCTGTAAAATAGATAACGCCTTTTTCGCTTCCTCTAAGGTTGACATGCCTGTTGATAATATTACTCTTTTTTTAAGCTTGCCTATCTTCCTTAAAAGGGGCAGGTTCGTTATCTCACCCGAGGCAATCTTAAATATCTTAAGGCCAAGGCTATTGAGCAAATCTACACTTTTTAAGTCAAAAGGCGATGATAGGAATATAATCCTTTTTAATCTGCAATACCTAATAAGCTCCTTATGTGCCCTTATGTCTAATTCCAATTTCTTAAGCATAGCAAACTGGGAATTTTTGCCCATTGATTTTTTCTGATATTTGGCCTTAGGGGCAGTTCTGGTTGCTAAATCTTCAGCCTTAAATGTCTGAAATTTTACAGCATCAGCGCCAGCCTTAGCAGCTACGTCTATCATCTTTTTTGCGATTCTTACGCTGCCGTTATGGTTGACACCTGCTTCTGCTATGATAAAGGTTCTTCTACTTCGCCTTTTCTTCATCATCTATATTCCTTGTTATTGTTATACCTGCGCAAATAAATGCTCTCTTGCCTATCTCCAAAGACTGTATAACTTTTGCTCCAGTACCTATATGTGCTTCATCTCCTACTTTTACACCACCGCTTAAGATGGCCCCAGGGGCGATATGGACAAAGTCACCTATTGCACAGTCATGATCCACAGAAGACCTTGTATTTATTATCACATTCTTTCCTATCTTTGTACCTGGATTTATAACTGCGCCTGCTGCAACAAATGTACCTTCACCTGTCTCTACATCACTGGCCTTAACCGCATTAGGATGAATAATAACAGGCAGTTCAAAACCTATATCTTTCAAATTCTCATATATCTTCTTTCTAACGCCGCAATTACCTATGGAGCCAACACTTATAAAGGCATATTTAATGCCATCCTTAAGCAATTCCTCCAAGATAGTATCATCTCCTAATACCTTAATACCTAAAACAGTTTCGTCTTTGGGCAATGAGGAGTCTGCAATTCCGTATATCTCAAATGACCCGCTCTTCTGGATAGCATCTATAACCACTTTGCAGTGTCCTCCACCGCCTACTAATATAATCTTATCAGCCATATTAAAGTACCTCTTTTATTATCCTGCATACATAGCGGATACTATCCTTAGAATTTAATGTTGAGCTTGGCAGACAGAGGCCCCTTTTGCAGATAGTATACGCATTCTTATAACCTGACTTCTTATACCTCTTATAAGGAGGGAACTCGGGGACCGGCATAAATGTACGCCTTGTAGTTATACCCCTTCTCATTAATCTCTTCTGCAACCTCTCAACATCTACGC
>JABMRG010000113.1 GCA_013202935.1 Candidatus Omnitrophota bacterium | reverse complement strand
TTCCTCAAATATTTGCAGAAGGAGATTAAAAACATCAGGATGCGCCTTTTCAATCTCATCCAAAAGCACAACAGAATAAGGCCTGCGCCGCACCTTTTCAGTAAGCTGGCCTCCTTCTTCATAACCTACATAGCCAGGAGGTGCCCCGACCAACCTTGATACATTGAATTTTTCCATATACTCTGACATATCAAGCTGTATCATCGCATCCTCATTACCAAACATAAACTCTGCCAGTACCTTTGCAAGCAGGGTCTTTCCAACACCTGTTGGGCCTAAGAATACAAATGAACCTATCGGCCTTTTGGGGTCTTTTATTCCTGCTCTTGAGCGCCTTACCGCATGCGCTATCGCTTTTATGGCTTCTTCCTGCCCCACAACCCGCTCATGCAGTTCATCCTCCATCTTAAGCAGCCTTTCAGACTCCCCCTCTTCTAACCTTATAAGCGGTATGCCTGTCCATTTTGAGACAATATGCGCAATCTGGTCAATCCCAACTTCAGGGATTTTCTCCATTCTTTTTTCTTTCCACTTATTCCTCTGTTTTTCAAGCTCTATCTTTGCCTTTCTTTCTGTATCCCTGAACTTGGCTGCCTTTTCAAAATCCTGAGCCCGTACCGCGGACTCCTTATCTTTGCGGTGCTGCTCTATCTTTTCTTCAAGCTTCTTAAGATCCGGTGGCGCTGTCATCACATCCAGCCTTGCCCTTGAACCTGCCTCGTCTATCAGGTCTACAGCCTTATCAGGCAGATATCTTCCTGTAATATACCTATCGGACATCTTAGCTGCAGCATCTAAGGCACTGTCGGTGATCTTTATTTTATGGTGTGACTCATATCTATCCCTTAAACCCTTAAGTATATCGACTGTCTCTTCTACGCTTGGCGGATCGACCATAATCGTCTGAAACCTTCTTTCAAGCGCAGCATCTTTTTCTATAAATTTTCTATATTCGTCAAGGGTTGTCGCGCCTACACATTGGATCTCGCCTCTTGATAATGCTGGCTTCAATATATTGGAGGCGTCTATGGCTCCCTCTGCTCCACCAGCGCCTACCAAGGTATGCAACTCATCAATAAAGACTATGATATTTTCGGAACGTTTAATCTCATCCATTACAGCCTTAATTCTCTCTTCAAACTGCCCACGGTATTTTGTACCAGCTACCATAAGAGCAAGGTCCAGGGTAATTACTTTCTTCCCCTTCAGCGTCTCAGGTATATCAGACCTTATTATCTTCTGTGCAAGGCCCTCTACAATCGCCGTCTTTCCTACTCCAGCCTCACCTAAAAGTACAGGGTTATTCTTTGTGCGACGGCTTAATATCTGTATGACCCTCTCTATCTCATCCTGCCTGCCGATAACAGGGTCAAGCTTCTCATCTTTAGCAAGTTTAGTCAAATCTCTGCCAAATGCATCAAGCGCAGGTGTCTTACTCTTCTCCTGGCTCATGCTGGGGGCCTGGCCTGGTGTAACAGAGCCTAGAAGCGCCATGATTTCGCTGCGTACACGCGCAAGGTCAAGCCCGAGGTTAAGCAGCACCTGCGATGCAGCACCTTCACCCTCTCTTATAAGGCCGAGTAGAAGATGCTCTGTACCTATATAATTATGGCCTAAGTGGCGTGCCTCTTCCATCGCTAGTTCTATAACCTTTTTTGCCTTAGGGGTAAATGGTATGTCACCTGATATTACGGTTGCCGGGCCAGGCTGAACCAGCTTTTCAACCTCCAGCCTTATCATATCAAGGCTGAGGCCTAAATTCTGCAAAACAGCAGACGCAACACCTTCGCCTTCTTTTATCAGCCCGAGCAGAATATGTTCTGTACCGATATAGTTATGGTTAAACCTCTTCGCTTCTTCCTTTGCCAGTATAACTACCTTCCTAGCTCTTTCTGTAAATCTGTTAAACATTTACTCTCCTCCATTTTTTGCGTGTAAAACCTAACCCTTTATTCCCAGCTTCTTATTAATAAGTTCTGCTCTTTTAATATCCCTATCTGAGGGAGAAAGCGCCTTAGCCTCAAGCTTCTGAAGATGTGCCGGCTGAGTAAATATAAGGAGCTCGTTCAGTTTATGTGTGTCTATATTCTTTATAAGCTTAAGGTCAATGCCTAATCTTACAAGTGAAAGCAGCTCCAGGGTCTCCTTACTTGTTATGATATGCGCGCCTCCAAGTGTAGAGTATGCCCTTGAGATCTTATCCTCTACTATTTTCTTCTTCTTTGCCTTTAAAAATTCCCGTGAACCTCTTTCCTGCGACACGACCTGTATTATAACTCTTTTTAAGTTATCGATAATCTCAATCTCTGTATGTCCAAGGGTAACCTGGTTTGATATCTGATAGAAATTACCTATAGCCTGAGTTCCCTCTCCGAAAAATCCACGCACTGTAAGCCCAAGCTTTGATACAGCATCAGTCAGATTATCGATCTGACGCGTAAATACGATAGCAGGAAGATGCATCATAACTGATGCCCTTAAGCCTGTGCCGGTATTGGTGGGGCATGCTGTTAAATACCCCCACTCATCAGAAAAAGCAAATCCTAACCTCTTCTCAAGGTCCTTCTCTAAGCTCTCCATTATGGACCAGGCATCGTCTAAGACAAACCCGGGTTGTATAACCTGCAGGCGCAAGTGGTCTTCTTCATTAACCATGATACTTATAATTTCTCTATCACCTATAAAAACAGTCTTAGACTCTGTATCAACAGCATGGTCTCTGCTTATTAAGTGCCTCTCTATAAGAAACTGCCTGTCTATAGGATTTATCTTATCCATCTCGACATAAATAGAATTCTTCATATAGTTACTTGAAAGAATAGCCTCTTTTGCTTTTTTGGCTATCTCCTGCCTTACCTTATTGTTTGCCCAGTCGACAAACTTAAGGCCTCCTATATTCCTGGCCAGTCTTATCCTGCTCGATATAACAATATCTGAATCAGGCCCGGTCGCCTTGAGCCATTCACTTGTCTGGCCTATAAGATCTTTCAGTTCCATATTATCTCTTCTTTTTTCCCTCAAGCGTTTTTATCTTATCACGCAAAACAGCGGCCTTTTCAAACTCCTCGTTCCTGACAGCCTCCGCCAACCTGGTCTTTAAAATCTCTATCCTATCAGCATCGAGCTTTGATTTTGCGGTCTTACCTGCTGTTTTAACCTTGCTTGAAGTCGGCGTCCTAGGCACAGGCTCTTTTCCTATATGCCTTGTTGTGCCATGTATTCTTTTGAGTAGAGGATAAAGAGCTCTCTTGAATGTCTCATAGCATTGGGCACAGCCTAAGCGGCCCATCTTCTTAAAATCAGCATAGCTCATGTTGCAACTGTCGCATTTTATGCTTATGTGCTCCTTTTTAGTTGCTGCATCAGGGGGCAGATCCACCAATCCAGATAAAAGGTCTGCTATGCTGAAATGTTGCTGCATCTCAGCGCCCTTTGCCTTGGCGCACTCTTCACAGAGATGAAGCTCCGTCACCTCATCGTTTATTATCTCGGTAAGATGAACTGTTGCCTTATTCTGTTTGCATATATTGCATTCCATAATTAATACTTTACTCCATCCCTCTTTGTCAGCTTGTGAAACTCCTCCATAAGCATAAGCGTGGTTTTGCCCGGGTCTCCGCTGCCTATAATCTTCTTATCTACCTTAATAACCGGTATGATCTCTGCGGCCGTACCTGTAAGAAAGCATTCATCAGCACTATATATCTTGCTGCAGGTAAACGGAATTTTTTTAAACCTTATTCTTTTCTTCCTTGCGATATCAATAACAGCGCTGCGTGTTATACCCTTTAAAAGTCCTACTGATTCTGGAGGCGTATAGACGGTATGGCCCCTAACAATAAAGATATTATCTCCTGTGCACTCCGTTACATGGCCTTTCGCATTTAACATAATAGCCTCTTCAAGCCCTACATTGATCGCTTCTAATTTTGCGAGAATATTGTTTAAGTAATTTAAGGACTTTATTCCCGGCCTCAAGGCCTCTATAGAATTCTGTTGTGTGCGAGCGGTAATTATGGACAATCCTTTTTTATAGAACTTATCGGGATAGAGCGCAATCTTATCTGTTATTATGATAATCCGTGCATTCCCTTTGCATTTGCGGGGGTCAAGGCCAAGGTCCCCTATGCCTCTTGTTACAATCAACCTGATATAGGCATTCTTCAGTTTATTCTTTCTCAAGGTATTTGTAACCGCTTTAATCATCTCAGGTTTTTTCAATGGTATCTTTAGCATAATAGCATCTGCAGACTCATAGAGCCGATCGATATGCTCATTAAGGCGAAAGACGAGCCTATTGTAAGAACGGATACCCTCAAAGACACCATCACCATAAAGAAGGCCATGGTCAAAAATAGATATCCTGGCATCTTTTTTGCTATAGAGCTTACCATTAATATAAATTTTAGGTGACAACTGTTTCTCCTTATATTTTAGACTATTGTTCCGTCTTTTATATACAAAATCTCATCTGCGATCTTAGCAAGTCTCTCATTGTGTGTGACAATCAAGAATGTCTGCTTATTCTTTTTATTCAAGCCCTTTATCAACTTTAATGCGATATCAGCATTCTCAGTATCAAGATTTCCTGTGGGCTCATCGCAAAAGACCACATCTGGTTCATTTATAAGCGCTCGCGCAATAGCAACCCTCTGCGCTTCGCCCCCTGAAAGTTCCGAAGGCCTGCTTTCTATCTTATTTTTAAGGCCAACATCACTTAAGAGCCCTTTGGCCCTTTGGTACAACTGGCTGTCCCTTTCTTTAGAATCAGCCTTTATCAATCCCGGCATAGCAACATTTTCAAGCGCGCTAAATTCCGGCAAAAGATGGTAGAACTGAAAAACAAAACCTATTTTTTGGTTCCTTATAAGAGAGCGCCTATTATCCTCACAGCTGTACAGGTCTATTCCACCAAATAAGACCTTTCCTTTTGAGGGTTTATCTAGCCCCCCGAGTATGTGCAGAAGAGTAGACTTTCCCGCGCCAGAAGGTCCTATTATAGCAAAAATTTTGCCCTTATCAAGAGAAAGATCTACCCCTTTCAATACGCGCAGGTTCTTTTTACCATTTCTATATACCTTATGCAGATTCTCTGCTCTTATAAACATTATTCGTATCTCAATGCATCTACAGGATTTAAGCGAGAGGCCTGATAAGCCGGATATATAGATGCTATAAAACTTATCAGGACCGCGGCGATAATTACTATAAGGCCATCCATCATGTTTATCTTTACAGGAAGATAGTTAATCCCATAATAGACACTTTCAGGTAATATCGGAAAACGGTATCTATCAAGCGCCAGAGTAAGCCCCATGCCAGCTGCCCCTCCCAGAAGAACACCTAAAAATCCTATCATGACACCTTGTAATGAGAATATAGTAAGTATAATCTTCCTGGTTGAGCCTATCGCCTTCAGTATACCTATATCTTTTGCCTTCTGGGTTACCATAACCGTTAGTGTGCTTACAATATTTAAAGCAGCAACTAGAACTATAAGCGTTAAGATAACAAACATCGCCCATTTTTCAAGCTTTAATGCTGCAAAGAGATTTCTGTTCAAATCCTGCCATGTCCTTATATAGAACATTGGCTTTAATATGCTTCTAAGGTCCTTCTTTACAGAGGCGGCAGCATTAATATTATCAGTATCAATGCCAATACCGCTTATAGATTCCTGCATGCCAAAAAGGTTCGAAGCATCATCCAAGCTGACATATGCCATATTTAGGTCATACTCATACATGCCTGAATTGAATATACCGCTTACTTTAAATTTTATGGGCTTATTTGATGAGGGGGTTATTACCTGGATCTCATCCCCTAAAAAAACGCCTAATGTAATAGCAAGCTCGTTACCCAGTATTATATAGTTGGGGCTTAAGTCTATCTTGCCTGTCTTCATATGGAGGCCTAGCTTTGACTTATCTGTTTTATTGCTTAGGTCAAGGCTTCTTAAAACAACTCCTTGAGCCCTTGAACGAAATCGTAAAACACCCTGGCCCCATATAAAAGGGTATACCCCTTTTACGTGAGGTCTCTTTTGCAGGTCCTGATAGAGAAGCCTATACTCGTCTTTTTCAATGCCATTCTCTTTCTCAATGATAATATGCGGATTTGACCCGATAATCCTCTTCTGCAGCTCATTGCCAAAACCATTCATAACTGCCAATACTGTAATAAGGCAGGCAACACCAACAGCCACGCCCAGTATGGAGACAAGGCTCATAAAAGAGATAAAACCCTTTCTCTTCCCTGAAAATAGATATCTAAATGCTATTTTAAATTCGTATCGCATAACTTCTTTAAGATTTAAGTTGCGGGAATAATATTACATCCCTTATCGATTCCTGATTGGTAAGCACCATTGTAAGCCTGTCGATGCCTATACC
>JABMRG010000112.1 GCA_013202935.1 Candidatus Omnitrophota bacterium | reverse complement strand
TTGCTGGGTAAGGAGGCTTATAAGGCACACCTTAGGGAACATGATGCTCTTTCATCCTATATTGACTACATCAAACTCTCAGACAAGGTAAGACACCTTGAACTTTTTGATGAATTAGAACTTTTAAATGAGAAGATAGCGTCGGCGTTCTTTAAAAACGAAACCCAGAAAAGAGTTTATATATTTTCAAAAAGCGTTTCTCTGCTAAAAGATCTCTACAATCTAGAACTTACACCTAAAAAACTAGAATATATGAAGAAAAACCCAGCCGCTTTTGATATTCAGCTCATTACATCATTTGTAAAAAATACTGCTGATTCTTTTGGTGTATCGCACAGCCTAAATACAAGTAGAGCTGATTCACAGGCAAATCAGATAAAAAAAGCGCAGGAGTTTTATAAGGTAGCTATTGAAAGAGATAGGGCGCTTGTCAATAACACACTGAAAAGACTACCCTTCTCTTCCAATAAGGCTGCTGTACTTATCGCAGGCGGTTTCCACACATCAGGCATAACAAATGTATTAAAGGAGAAAGACATATCCTATGTAGTCATATGTCCTACTGTTGGTATACAGGATACAGATAGGCTCTATGCAGACAGAATGCAAGGCATCCTACCTGACTATAAAAGTTTCCTAGAGATGGCCTTCCAGACTTTGCAATTAGCTCTTACAACTGGCGATACTAAGAATCTTGGACAGAAAAGAGGTATAAGGAGTCGCTATGAACTAGGATATTTTGGGTTGGAAGTGGATGAATTTACAGGTAGGGATCTATATGCATCAGATGATGAAATAGAGAGCTTCAGACAATCAGTCAGGAGGTATATGGGCAGTGATAATATTATATATAATCAGGATAGACAAGCTTATATAGATGGGTCTCTAAGAATCATGGTACGAACAGGAGAGATTGAAGGCGATGAGATATTCTATTTTACACAAGAAGACGGATATAGCGTAATAATCATCGATCCTGCCGGTTTTGGGAATCTAGGACCTTTGATTATGGAACGAGTGCTTAGAATGGTTATGACACATGAAGTAGCGGTACAACTCTACAGGTTAGCTGAAGAAGAGCCAGGTACGGGACTTAGAGCCCATACAGCAGCTATGGAGATAGAAGGTTTTCTTTTGAGTGACATGATAGAGGAACTACAAGAAGAGGTTCAGCAGAATACTATATTGCTTTCAAAGGTTCGCAGCCGCAATGCCGTAAATAAGCTGGTAGAAGCGATACATACTCTCTGGGAAGAGCGTGAGATAGAGCAGAGCGCATTTGGCCCTCTCGATATAAGAGGACATGCTGCCCAAGAGCTGCTTCAACATCGTGCTTCAGAAAAAGAAGAGGTTGCAAAAAAGAGAAGGGTAATTGCGGCAATGTCAATTGCTATGGTGGCTGCTGTAGCAATGATTATTATAGGCGTAAGGCAACAAGGTTCAGCTTATGAACCTTCGTCACCTACACGTTGGGAATTCTTTAAAGATATTCTTAGTAGATTTTCTCATGAAGCTCCAGCTATCACAAATGCAAGACAACGCCTACAGCCCACCCAGATAGGTAATTTTATTGATATGCATGATAGTATAGATTCAGTAGTTTTTTGGATTTTTCAAGATCAAGGTGGTTATCAGATGGCGAAATGTAGACTATTACTTCGTGGGACAGTGGCAACCGAGTCTTATTTTCTGGATACGTATAAAGGTAGAACAGAGTATGGCAGCGGTCACGGACAAATAACAAGAAATACTATAAAAAGCATATTCAGTAATTGGATTACCTATCCTTTGAAAATAGGTGGATGGGCAACTAACAATGAGCTGTATTCAAAATTCAAGGCTCCGATCTTATTTGCAACAGGCAGAAAACATACTCTAGATGAGATGATAAAATTAAGCAGGACAAATACTGGTAGAAGAAAAATACAGCAGTTATGCATAGAGAATGATGATTTTGCAAATCTTATAATTATTATGACATACTATGAAAAGTTTTACCGTTTTGATAAAGGTAAGATATCTAACTTACCGAGTGGAGCTGAAGGGCTTGCTGAACTCTATGTTGAGTATTATAACCCGAGGGTACCAAAAGATCCAAAAGACCCAGAGAGTGTAAAAAAGGCTGCACAAGAGAGGCAAGCACTAAAAGAACGTTTTGTGAAGAGGTTTAATGAGATACACCCGAGTCTTTTTAATGGCTTGGTTAACCTTGCTAACCAACTCAATGCTAAGCATGTGAGTTTTTATAGTGACGCTCCTGAAATAGCAAGAGAAGCGAAGCCGGGAGAGTTGAGAGATGCTGCTATGTTGAGTTTTTCAAGCAGTACAATAGATTATTTACAGAGCGAATATGGCATATCTGAATTAAATATTGTATCTATGTTAGCAAGCAGGACACCCAAGCCCTATAAAGGCCCTAATACATATCGCTGGAGCATCGCAGAAGAGGTTGAAGACAAAGGTATTACCAGGAAAGTAGAAACAGGGGTTCATCTCATATGGACGCCAAAAGGTACTTACCTGCTGATGGATAGAGACCCAGAAGATGATCTGGAAGGCCCTAGCATATGGATTGATGATTTTGAACCTTTAGTAAAAGAAGTTGAGAAATTACTACCTGAAGATGCAAAACCAGAGGCTGAGCAGAAGCAAGGTAGGCCTGCTGTAAGAACATCTTCCGCTGGTACTATAGAAGCGATGGAACGACGCTGTTCTGACTTGATTTATGATCTATACAGAAATCGCATGATGCAGAGAGACACTGCTTTTCGTTTAAATAGAGTTCCATTTGGCTTGCTTGTGTCAGCTGATATTATTCGAATAGAAGATATAGAGATGCTGAATATGCTTGCAGATACATGGCGAAGTGTCAAACGGACAGCTGAGGAGGAAGGCAATAGCAAATTTATAATTTATATAGATGCCACAGATAGCCAGCTTGTTGTCTTAAGAGAAGAAGGCCTTTCTAGAAATATAAAGCCCATATCAGGCATAGAAGGTATATCAGGCACCAAAGAAGATCGCTTACTCTATGCAGCGCAAAATATATCTAGCCAGTCAATATGTACAGCTATGCTGTTGAATCATGATACAGCCGAAGGCTTTAAGGGGCAAGAGGAAGCTCTTAGGAGAAATAAGATATTTATTAGGGCGCAAGAACCCGAAGACATAATGATAGGATCAATTCTGCATAGAGATATGATATCTTTTAAAGTCATGCTCTTGCATACCTTAGGAATATTTCACAGATACGGCTCTGATAGCAGGTATAGGTTGGCTGATATAATAGATATATTAGACCCGATATCAGTCTTTACAGAGTCTGTGGAGAGACTGAAAGCGATACATGAGGAAGTATTGCGTGCCGCATAAAGATGAAGTGAATTATTTTATTGTATGGAATTAGAAGAATTCCATACAACTGGGGGTTTTAAGGGGGTGCAGGCACCCCCTTAAGGGGTAACAGCGAAACAATGCGACTTAGGGGA
>JABMRG010000111.1 GCA_013202935.1 Candidatus Omnitrophota bacterium | reverse complement strand
ACTGGGGACACTTCACATTGGTTTACTATATAGTAAAGTTAGTGAAGTGTCCCCATGCTGATGTAAACTGTCCCCAGACTTATTGTAAGTGAAGTGTCCCCTTGCTGATAATATGGAAAAAGAGATTATAAAAGTTTCAGAAGAGGAGGCGGGCAAGAGGCTCGATATCTATCTTGCTGATAAGCTAAAGGAAAAGTTTTCCCGCAGCCAGATAAAACGCCTGATACAAGAAGAGAGAGTTTTAGTAGATGCTAAACCAAAAAAGGCCCACCATAAGCTTGCCAGCTCTGAAAGAATAGAAATCACCTTACCTGATACAGAAGAACCGAAGATCCTTCCTGAAAATATTCCACTAGATATAATATATGAAGATGATGATATAATAGTGCTGAATAAGCCATCAGGAATAGTTGTCCATCCTGCGGCCGGAAACCAGGAACATACACTGGTAAACGGCCTCCTTTTTCATACAAAGGGAAGACTCTCGCACATAGGTACGAGTACACGCCCGGGTATTGTTCATAGGCTCGATAAGGAGGTTTCAGGGCTTATGGTCGTTGCAAAAACAGATAGCGCGCATAAAAAACTCGTAGACGGCTTTAAGACCAAGGCGATTAAAAGAAGATACGTCGCTTTTGTAAAGGGAGAGATATCTCATGCCACGGGTAAAACAGCGCTTCCTATAGCAAGGGCCCAGAGAGACAGGAAAAAGATGGCTGTAAGATTCTTGAATTCTAAAGACGCTGTTACAAACTATAAGGTATTAAAGAGTTTTGGCACATATACAAAGCTGGCACTGGAATTAGAGACAGGAAGAACCCATCAGATAAGGGTACATATGTCTTATATAGGGCATCCGATAATAGGTGATCTAAAGTATGGCGGCAAGAAATTTAAGAGAATAGCGCTCTACGCGGCTGAACTTTTCTTAAAACACCCAAAGACATCCGAAGACTTAAACTTTAAGATAGATATGCCTGAAGAATTAAGAGGCCTAGATAAACAGGAGCATTAAGGAGGATATTTGGATGGAAGGAAGTTTAAAAAAAGAACTTACTCTTTTAAATATTTTTTGTATAGCTACAGGAGCAATGATTAGTTCAGGCCTTTTTATCCTACCAGGATTAGCTTATGCAAAAGCTGGGCCAGCAGTAATATTATCTTATATAATAGCAGGTTTTTTAGTTATTCCTACACTCTTAAGTAAGGCAGAATTGACTACAGCCATGCCCAAGGCTGGCGGAGATTATTTTTATATAATGAGGGGATTCGGACCTCTTTTTGGAACAATAGCTGGTTTTAGCTCCTGGTTCTCTTTGAGCTTAAAGGGGGCATTCGCTTTAATAGGTATGGGAGCTTATTTAAGCATAATAACCCCCCTACCTTTAAATGTTATTGCCTTTTGGCTGTGTTTATTCTTTGTTATTTTAAATTTAATAGGAGTGAAAGAAGCAGGGGGATTCCAGGTGTTTTTAGTTTTAGGGCTTTTAGCCATACTTCTTGCTTATGTTTTTTGGGGCATAAAGGCGGTTAATATCTCGCACTTTAGGCCTTTCTTTTCAGGAGGAGTAGGTTCCATGTTTGCCACGGCAAGTTTTGTTTTTATATCTTACGGCGGCTTAACTAAAGTTGCGGCTTTGGCTGAAGAAACAAAGAATCCAGGCAAAAATTTACCCTTAGGCATGATTCTTTCTATTGTTGTAACCTCTATTTTTTATGCTTTGGTTATCTTTGTAACTATAGGAGTTTTGAATCCCGATAGCCTGAGAGTTACTCTTACTCCCATCTCAGATGGGGCAGGAGCCTTTGGTGGAGATACTTTTAAAATCATTGTATGCGTAGCAGCATTTTTAGCTTTTATCTCCACTGCAAATGCAGGGATTATGACTGCTTCAAGATATCCTTTAGGTATGAGTAGAGATAAACTCTTGCCTTCAGGTTTTCAAAAAATAAGATCTAAATTTAAGACCCCTTACGTTTCCATTCTCTTTACCGGTGCTTTTATGGTTATGGCTATTTTATTTTTAAGACTGGAATTATTGGTTAAAGTTGCGTCTAGCATCCTGATCGTACTCTTTATTTTTGCTAATTTAACCGTGATTTTATTCAGAGAAAGCAAGATTTCTAGCTACCGGCCAAAATTCTATTCCCCCTTTTATCCCTATATGCAAATATTTGGAATACTAGGTGGCGGGTTTCTTTTAATTGAGATGGGAACATTTATTGTTTTTCTCACTATGGCATTTCTTTTATTAGGATTTACCTGGTATAAAGTCTATGCCCAGAGAAGAGCAACCCAGGATTCAGCTCTTGTACGTGTTTTAGAAAAACTAGTTGCTAAGGATAGAGAGCTAATTTCAGATAATCTTCTTACGGAACTAAAGGATATCGTTATCCAGAGAGACGAGCTTATAAAAGATAAGTTTCACAAACTTATTGAGCAAGCCAAGATTTTGGATATAAAAGGAGTTTTAGAGACAGAGGCCTTCTTTAAACATGTCTCAGATATTTTAGGGAAGGAGTTAAGCTTAAAGCCCCAAGACTTGTTTGGAAAATTTATGCAAAGAGAAAAAGAGTTTAGTACCATAATAAAGAAAGGCTTGGCTATTCCGCACATTGTTGTTGAAGACAGAAATATCTCTAAAATTCTTTTAGTAAGAGCAAAAGCAGGAATTGTTTTCCCTCGAGATGAGGTGGTGCATATAATATTTGTTCTTGTGGGTTCAGCCGGTGAACGGGTTTTGCACCTAAAGATTTTAGCTGCTATTGCCCAAATTGCCCAAGATCCCGAGTTTGATAAGACGTGGCTTGAAGCAGGAAGCAAAGATGAATTAAGGAATATTGTTCTCTTAGCTGAGAGGAGAAGAGGGTAAAAATGATTAGACGGAATCCTCAAAAGGGTTAATAAAAGACTAAAAGCTTGACTTTAAGTAATTTTGCAAATATACTATTAATAACATTAACACAAAGTAAATAGAAATGTTCAATAATATAAAAGAGGCCTTATTAATAATATTTATAGTTGTGACTGTTGCTGCTGCAGGCGGAGTCTTTATGCTCAAGCGTACCGCAGAAGCCATGAGAATTGCAACAGAAGACAGGCTCTTTCAAGAAACAATCTCCAAGAAAAAGATCGACGAGACCCTCTTACGCGAGAGCAAAGAGAGGGACGGACTTAAGGCTACTGTAGATAAGACCGCAGAGGATGTTAAGGCTTTGGAGTCCGAGGTTGCAAAGGCCAAGCGCGAGAAAGATTCAGCTAAGCAGAAGATCAGCAGTATAAACAGTAAGGTAGCCAAGACAAATTCCAAGATACAGCAAGCCAGTGTAAGCATGGAAGAGCTGAAGAAGAGAATCGCAAACATGGTAAAAGACACATTAAATCTGAACGAAGAACTCGAGTTGGCCCAGGAGGCTGCTAATGCCCTTAAGGATCGACTTAAAGATTATGTTACAGAGGGGGCTCCTGCTCAAGAAGTGACTAAGGCAATGATCCAGGAGGAGTACTATGATGAACCCCCAACAAGAACAAACCTTGATTATCTTGCTAAGGAACCCGATCTTGCTGGTGAGATCCTGACTATTAACAGAGAGTTTGATTTTATAGTAGTAAGCTTAGGCGCAAGAGATGGTATGAGAGAAGGCATGGAGATGGATATCTATCGTGATAATAAGATACTGGGCCAGGCTGAAGTGGAGACAGTAAGAGAGAATATTTCTGCTGCGGCAATAATTGATCAAGGTACGCTTGCAGATATGAGGCCGGGCGATAGAGTGTATATTCAGGAGAAAGCATGAAAGGCAAATTTTTATTAATAGGTTTTGAAGTTGTTCTTCTGGCAATTGGTATTTCAGTATTCTTTTATCTTCAGCTTGAGAAAGAGAAGAGCAAGATAGAGTCACTGGAGCAGAAGATAGAGAGTCTATCTGTTGAGAAGGTAACTATCTTAAAAAAGATAAAAGAGACAAAAGAAGAAAAAAAGAGTTTAAGCGATCAACTTCAGGTTTATGGCGATAAACTGCAACGCCTTGAATCAGACATTACAAAAACCCAGAAGGAGAAAGATAAATTAGTTGCCGAACTCTCATCAAAAGAGAGCCTGGTTGTTGAATTGAACGGTAGATTGAACTCTGTTGTTGAGCAGGAGTCTGAATTGAAGGCAGAGCTGGGAAATGCCCGTTCAAAGTATCAAAAAATAGCAAAGAGCATAGAGGATACTAAAAGAGAAAAACTTGCCTTTGAGGAGGAGTTGAAAAAGCGCATCTCAAGGCCGAAGGGCGTGGAGCTTAAGAGAATTGTAGTCAAGGTGGCACCGGGCCTTGAAGGCAAGATTATAGAGGTAAGCAGAGAATATAACTTCTCCATTATTAATATGGGCCTAAAAGACGGAACAAAAAGCGGGGATATGTTAGGCATATACAGAAATGATAGCCTGATCGCAAAGGCGGTTGTAGAAAATGTATATGAAGACATGTCCAGCATAATAGTATTTGATGAGTACTCAGGTGTAAGAATCTTAGTAGGTGATATTGTCAGAATTATAACGTCTTAAAATAAAACCCCATCCTATTTTTCATGCCTAATATAACTGTGAGGAAAATGTCAGGCCTGCAAGGAGAGATTACTCCTCCGGGAGATAAGTCTATATCCCACCGTGCTATTATGCTCTCTTCAATAGCCCGGGGAAAGAGCCGTATATCAAATCTCTTGCAAGGTTTTGATTGTCAGGCTACAATAGATGCCTTTTCCAAAATGGGCATATCTATACATACTTCAAATGATAAGACCGCAACAATAGAAGGCAAGGGCTTAAGAGGCTTAAAAAAGCCTGATTCGGGTCTCTACCTGGCCAACTCCGGCACTACTATGCGTCTCCTAATGGGTATCTTAGCAGGCCAGGACTTTGAGGCTATGTTAACAGGTGATGAGTCGCTATCAAAAAGGCCTATGAAGAGGGTCACATATCCATTGAGGCTTATGGGTGCTGATATAGCAGGAAAAGACGATGCAAATCTTGCGCCCATTACCATTAATGGAACAGTACTTAAACCGATAGATTATAAATCCCCTGTTGCGAGCGCGCAAGTTAAATCATCTATAATATTTGCAGGACTTTATGCAGATGGCATAACAACAATAGCTGAACCGTTTAAATCTAGAGACCATACAGAGAGGATGTTAAGGCTTTTCGGAGCCAATCTGAAAGAAGAAGATTTATCTGTTTCTGTGGAAGGCCTTGGCTCATCAGAACTTAAACCGCAGTCGATAAGTGTGCCTGGTGATATATCCTCTGCAGCGTTCTTTATTGTTTTGGGTATTCTAGCGGAAGATGCACAGATAAAGATAAATCATTGTGGCGTAAATTCAACACGCAGGGGCATCCTGGATGCATTGGGGAGGATGGGAGCTAAGATAGAGCTTGCAGAAAGGATAGAAAGTTTTGAGCCTATAGCTGATATTATTGTAAAGAGGTCACCACTAAGAGCAACTAAGATTACAAAAGATGAGATACCGCTTCTAATAGATGAGGTCCCGCTGATAGCACTCTGCGCAACCCAGGCAGAAGGGGAGACTATTATAGAGGGGATAGGAGAACTTCGCGTAAAAGAGACAGACAGGGTAAGCTCTGTAGTAACTAACCTTAAGGCTTTTGGGGCGGATATTGAAGCTGAAGGAGATAGCCTTATTATCAAGGGCCCGAGAAAATTAAAGGGGGCCAAGGTTGAGAGTTTTGGCGACCACCGCACCGCTATGATGTCAGTAATAGCAGGTGCTATTGCAGAAGGAAAGACCACCGTTGATGATACAGGCTGCATTGCTACCTCTTTCCCGGAGTTTGAGCATATATTAGCTTCTATTACTAACACTGGGGACAGTTTATGAGCACGGGGACACTTTACTTACTTT
>JABMRG010000110.1 GCA_013202935.1 Candidatus Omnitrophota bacterium | reverse complement strand
GTGGGTTCGATTCCCACCTTGCCCACCATGCATGAATGAGGCCACAATTTACGCCCGCCTGCCGATAGGCAGGGAACCTAAGCTATGTGAGTGGGCGTAAATTGTATAGCCGAATTTACCTCGAGCGAAGCGAGAAGAACATATGAATCTAGAGACCTTACGACACAGCACAGCACACGTTATGGCACATGCTGTAAAGAGCATATGGCCCAACGTAAAGATAGCTATAGGCCCAGCTATATCTGATGGGTTCTATTACGATTTTGATAAGAAAGAACCATTTCTGCCGGAAGATTTGAAAAAAATAAAAGAGAAGATGCGCCAGATCATAAAAGAGGACCATAAGTTTGTTAAAAAAGATATAAGTAAAAAAGAAGCTCTTGAGCTCTTCCATGACGAAATATATAAACAAGAACTAATTAGCGAAATACCTGAAGATATGGTTAGTACCTACACAGACGGCAACTTTACAGACCTTTGTAAAGGGCCGCACCTGGCTTCCACAGGTAAGATAAAGGCATTTAAGCTTCTAAGCATAGCAGGCGCTTATTGGCGGGGCAGTGAAGAGAACCCTATGCTTCAAAGAATATACGGAACAGCCTTCTCTAGCCAGAAAGAGCTTGATGATTACCTTAAGCTTTTAGAGGAAGCAAAGAAGCGTGATCACAGGAAACTCGGCAAAGAGCTGGAGTTCTTTATTGTAGATGAGCAGGCGGGCGCAGGCCTTATTATATATCAGCCGAAAGGCGCACTTCTTAGGACAATCATAGAAGACTGGGAGAAGAAAGAGCATCTTAAGAGAGGCTATGAACTAGTAGCAAGCCCACACATCTTAAGGTCAGACATATGGGTCCGTTCAGGCCACTATGAATTTTATAAAGAGCATATGTATATATTCAATATGGAAGATGAAGAGTATGCTGTAAAACCGATGAACTGCCCAGCCCACATGATAGTCTATAAATCAAAGACAAGAAGTTATAGAGACCTGCCATTGCGGCTCTTTGAATTAGGCAGTGTATACAGACACGAAAAGAGCGGTGTGCTGCATGGCCTTTTGAGAGTAAGAGGTTTTACACAGGATGATGCGCATATATTTTGCCTGCCAGGGCAACTGCAGGATGAGATAGAAACTGTTATAGATTTTGTAATAGATGCTATGGGGATATTTGGTTTTGATGAATATGCTGTTGAATTAAGCACGCGGCCCAAAGAATCTATTGGAACAGACCAGGATTGGAAAGACGCAACTTCTGCTCTCGAGGCTTCACTCAAGAACAAGAAGATCTCATATGAAGTGAATGAGGGTGACGGCGCATTTTATGGGCCAAAGATAGATATAAAACTGAAAGATGCTATAGGAAGATTCTGGCAATGCGCAACCATACAATGCGACTTTGCCCTTCCAGAGAGATTTGATCTTGCATATGTAGATCAGGATGGAAAAAAGAAGCGCCCTGTTATGATACATAGGGTAATATTAGGAAGCATGGAGCGCTTTATAGGTTCTCTTATCGAACATTATGCGGGGGCGCTGCCTCTTTGGCTTTCACCAGTACAAGCGATTGTAATACCTATTACAGATAAGCAACACAAATATGCCGCGAAGATAAACGATATATTAGCTAAGGCAGGTTTACGTACCCGAGTCGACAACAGGAAAGAGACCATGGGATATAAGATAAGGGAAGCGCAGACTCAAAAGGTACCTTACATGGTTATTATAGGCCAGAAAGAAGAAGATAAAGAAAAAATAGCCATAAGGAGCAGGATATCTGGCGACGAAGGCCAGGCTTCGATTGATAAGTTTATAGATAGGCTAAACAAAGAGATAGAAGAAAAGGCATAATTTACGCTTCTTGTAGTCGCGTAAATTATGCGCTCGTTGAAAGGGGGCGGTCATTATACAAAAACGTCAGAGAATAAACGAACAGATACGAATAAGTGAGATAAGAGTTATAGGCGCAGAAGGTGAGCAGCTTGGTGTTATGAATCCGCAGGACGCGTTAAAGCAGGCACGCGAAGGAGGATTTGATCTGGTTGAGGTATCACCTCTATCAAGGCCACCTGTATGCAGAATAATGGACTTCAGTAAATATAAGTATGAGCAGGAAAAGAAGGAGAGGGAGGCAAGGAAGAGGCAACATTTTGTAAAGATCAAAGAGGTCAGATACAAGCCAAACATAGATGAGCATGACTACCAGACTAAATTACAGCATATGAGAGAGTTTATCAAGAAGGGTAACAAGGTCAAGGCCAGCATGCGCTTTCGAGGCAGAGAACTTGCCCACACAGAAAAGGGCAGGGAAGTAATGCAGCGAATCATAAATGATCTGGTTGATGTCGGCGAAGTAGAAAAATCACCTACACGGGAAGGAAGATTCCTGAATATGGTGCTTATGCCGAAATAGCGGCCTTACGTCAAAACAGATAAAATAAGGAATAAATAATGGCAAAACTTAAAAGAAGAAAAGCTGTCACCAAACGTGTCAAGGTGACAAAAAAAGGCAAGGTCAAAACAGCAAAGGCCTTTAAGGGTCATCTGCTAACCAGCAAAAACAGAAAGCGCAAACGCCACCTTAAGCAGAAGAATACACTTACTAAAACAGCCGCAGCGAAGATAAGAACGATGGTGGCTTGAACACAAACCAATTAGCTAAATTACGAGCAGAAGAGGTGAATAATGGCAAGAGTAAAACATAGGGTTGCATCAAAAAAGAGAAGAAAGAAAGCGCTCAAGTCAGCCAAAGGATATGTAGGTGGAAGAAGCAAGCTCCATAGAACAGCAAAAGAGACCGTTCTTAAGGCAAAGGCCTATGCTACCCGTGACAGGAAGAGAAAAAAGCGTACGTATCGGAGTCTCTGGATTACAAGAATTAATGCTGGCTGTAAAGTATATGGAGTAAAATATTCAGACTTTATCGATGGCCTAAAGAAAGCAAAGGTATCTTTAGACAGAAAAATCTTGGCTGAGCTGGCTGTCTCCAACAAAGCAGCATTCAAGAAACTGGTTGATCTCATAAAGCCAAAAAACCCCACTAAATAATGAAAAGAAGGATAAGGTTAAACCCTCCGCAGATGATAGTCTTAAGCTTCCTTTTCGTAATACTTATAGGAAGTTTACTCTTGAATCTACCTATGGCTACAAACAGCAACACAAGCCCCGGGTTTATAAACAGCCTATTTACCGCAACCAGCGCTACATGTGTTACAGGGCTCATTGTAAAAGATACAGGCAGTTTCTTTTCCCCGTTCGGCAGGCTCATTATTCTGTGCCTTATACAGGCAGGCGGACTTGGCATCATGACATTCTCCACAATGTTTGCTATTCTGTTAGGCAGGAAACTTTCTATATCACATGGGGTTACGGTAAAAAGCACTCTTGGCCAGACAAGGATAGAAGGTTTTAAGAACCTTGTTCTTTATATAATCGTATTTACTTTTAGCGTAGAACTAATAGGAGCGCTCTTGCTCTACATGAGATGGGCGACCACCTTTGGCTGGAGTGGGCTTATAGGAGCAGAACGCGCAATTTTTCATGCGATCTCCGCATTCTGCAATGCCGGCTTTTCACTCTTCTCATCAAGCCTCATGGCTTTCCGCTCAGACCATGTTACCGCTACGATATTTTCAATACTTATTATCGCAGGTGGTATGGGTTTTGTTGTGTTTTTGGATATACCAAAACTCACATTCTGGAGAAGAGACCGCGCCCTTATACCATCACGCATAAGCCTTCAGACAAAGATAGTGTTCTTAGTAACCATATTTTTGATTTTAGCTGGTGCATTAGGGGTATATGTATTTGAAAACGGCTATGCGCTCAAAGATATGCCATTAAAAGAAAAGATAACAAGCTGCCTATTCACATCTATTACTCCCCGCACTGCGGGTTTTAATATATTGCGCACAGGGGCCTTAAGGCCTGTTACGCTCTTTATGTTGATTATACTTATGTTTATAGGTGCCTCCCCAGGCTCAACAGGAGGTGGCATAAAGACTGTCACATTCGGAATTATTATAGCAGGGCTGTTCTCCATGCTCTATAACAGAGACAGGATTACGCTTTTTAAGAAGACGATACCAAGAGAAACCTATAGGCGGGCAGCGGTTATACTACTTTTAGGTCTTGGCATAGTAGCAGGTTCTACATTCTTACTCTCAGCGACAGAAAGCGCAGCCGCACAAAGCAGCCGTTATTTTTTGAGCATTCTCTTTGAGGTTACTTCTGCTTTCGGCACAGTAGGGCTATCAACAGGTATAACGCCCTATCTTACAAAATTAGGAAGGCTTATTATAATATGCACAATGTTTATAGGCAGGGTAGGCCCTTTGACAATTGCACTTGCAATCGCAATGCGCAAAGATAAAATAGATTGCCGTTATCCCGAAGAGAAATTAATGGTTGGATAAAAAAGGAGTGATAAGATGAGACAGTTTGCTGTAATAGGATTGGGAAGATTTGGCTCTAGCGTTGCAAAGACACTTAGCGAAAAAGGTCATCAGGTACTCGCTATAGATCTTAGCGAAGACAGGGTACAGGACTTCTCAGATATTGTTGCGCAGGCGGTCTGTGTTGACGCAACAGATGAGAAAGCACTGAAGGTTGTTGGAGTAAACAATATAGATGTTGCGGTAGTGGGTGTAGGTAACAATATCGAGGCCTCCATACTTATTACATTAGCGCTAAAGGAGTTGGGCATAAAAGAGGTAATTGTAAAATCTGTCACAGAAGAACAGGGCAAAGTCCTTCAGAAGGTAGGGGCAGATAAGATAATATTTCCTGAGAGGGATATGGGTGTACGACTTGCAAATGCTCTTACTTCTCCTAAGGTAAGTGAGCACATAGATCTCTCCGCGGAGTGTAGCATTATAGAGATAAAACCACCCCAGGAATTTATTAACAAAACCTTAAAGCAGCTCAATCTTAGAGTTGAGTTCGGGCTAAATATAGTAGCAATCAAGACTAAAGATTCTCATGGCAACGAAATTGTAAATGCAACTCCTGAAGCAGATTATAAGATAAAGCAGCAAGACAAGCTTATGATAGTCGGCCCTAATGAAAACATAGAAAAGCTGAAAAAGAAAGAATAAATAGGGGACGTTGCACCCGCTCATAATCCCATACGCTCTAATAAGTTACGACCGTGACTATTACATTTTACAAACTCTACAAGGGAAATAGATGGGTTCAGAAGATAGACTAAAGAGAGTAGAAGAAGAAGCGATAAGAGAGATAGATGCCACGACAAGCTTGGATGAACTTGAAACAGTTAAGAT
>JABMRG010000109.1 GCA_013202935.1 Candidatus Omnitrophota bacterium | reverse complement strand
GAAACGTTCCCTATATATGAAGCAATATAAACTATTTGGGATTATAGGTTTTCCAATAAAGCATACTCTATCTCCTTATATGCATAATGCTGCGTTTAATAAATTGAAGATAGCTGCAGCATACCTACCCTTTGAAGTCAAAAAAGCCAAACTCAAAGAGGCGATATCTTCTCTTAAGGAAAATGGTCTTTCGGGTTTTAATGTCACTATCCCGTTTAAGTCCGCATGCATGAAATATCTGGACAAGATAGAACCTACTTCCAAGGCAATAGGCGCAGTAAATACCGTGATAGTAAAAGGCAAGAAACTTATAGGGTATAATACAGACTACACAGGTTTTATAAGGAGCTTGAAGGAAGAGCTTAAGTTTAAGCCAAAAGGCAAGACTATATTTATTGTAGGTGCCGGAGGCGCTGCAAGAGCTGCCTGCTTTGGCCTTGCAAAAGAAGGCGCTAAGAAGATATATGCATATGATATTATTAAGCCTAAGGCGAAGGAGCTTGTAAAAGGGGCGAAGAGAGTTTTTAGAAATTGTGATATAGATGTATGCTCAAAAAAAGATGTAAAAGATGCGATTTGTGATTCTGATCTTTTGGTAAACTGCACACCCTTAGGTATGGGTAAATCTGACCCCTTGCCTATTGATATAAAATTTTTGCATAAGGGTATCAAGGTCTATGATGTTGTGTATACGCCACTTGAGACAAAACTTATAAAGCTGTCTAAGCAAAAAGGCATAAAGGCTTGTGGCGGCGCTGGCATGCTTCTTTATCAGGGTGTTGTTGCATTTGAATTATGGACTAAGAAAAAAGCCCCTGTAACATTAATGCGAAAAGCATTACTTGATAACTTAAAATGATAATAGCCCTTACAATAGTTATAGGTTTGTGCGTAGGCAGTTTCTTAAACGTATGTATTTATAGATTACCCAAAGAAAAATCTATAGTACGTCCGCGTTCTTTCTGTCCAAGCTGTAAAAGACAGCTGGCCTGGTATGATAATATCCCTATCTTAAGTTTCTTGCTGCTCGGAGGAAAGTGTCGATCCTGTAAAGCGAAGATCTCTTTCAGGTATATTATAGTTGAGATGTTAACAGCATCCATCTTTGTTCTTTTGACAAGCTCATTTGGCCTAAGCGCACTCACGATAGTATATACGGTATTTGCTGCTTTGCTTATTGTAGCAACGTTTATAGACTTTGAGCTGCAGATTATACCTGATGAGATTACCTATGGTGGTATGATATTAGGCCTTATATTGAGTTTTGCTTTTCCCGATCTTCACAAGGCGATCTCAAGGCCTCAGGCACTGCTAAGTTCATTTATCGGCCTTATCGTAGGCGGTGCTATAATATATGCGATAGCGTGGATAGGCACGATTATATTTAAGAAGAAGTTAGAGAGAATAGGCGAGGAACAGGCCATGGGTGGAGGAGATGTAAAATTCCTTGCCATGATAGGTGCGTTTATAGGGTTTAAAGGGGTGTTACTCGCATTTATTATAGCATCTTTGTTTGGCTCTATTATTGGCATAATAGAGAAGATCAGGGCCAAGGCGGATATAATACCATTTGGCCCATACCTTGCCTTGGGCGCAGTAATCGCAGTTGTATGGGGTGAGAGGATCTTTAGTTTTTTGCATAAATTTTATTTTCCGTATGGATAATTTTAACTTCGTTAAAATCGGAGGTATAGAATGTTGCGATACTTGACAGCAGGTGAATCACATGGTAAGGCTTTAGTAGCTATCTTAGAAGGTATGCCGGCAGGACTAAGAATCGATGCCAAGAAAATAGACAACGAACTTAAACGTAGGCAACAAGGATATGGCCGCGGCGGACGCATGAAGATAGAGTCTGATAAGGTGAAAATCTTATCAGGCCTGCGAAAGGGCCAGACTATAGGAAGCCCCATTGCCCTTGTGATAGAGAATAAGGACTTCAAGATTGATAAACTTCCTGTTATAACATGTCCACGACCCGGACATGCTGATTTAGCAGGAGTTTTAAAGTATGGCAGGGATGATATAAGGGATATCTTAGAGCGCGCGAGCGCAAGAGAGACAGCAGCACGCGTTGCTGTAGGCGCTGTCTGTAGGATATTATTGGAGGAGCTTGGCATAGATATATTCAGCCATACGAAATTTTTAGCAAGCGTTGACGCACAGGTTAAGCATCTCTCACTTGATGAGCTGAAGAAGAAAGCACGCAACTCAAAGATAAACTGCGCTGACCAGTATGCAGAGAAGCTTATGATAAGAAGGATAGAACAGGCCAAGGAGAAAGGCGATACAGTAGGCGGAGGTTTTGAGATAGTTGCACTTAATCTACCTGTTGGCTTAGGAAGTTGTATGCATTATGACAGAAGGCTTGATGCACGTTTAGCGTATGAGCTTATGTCTATACAGGCGATTAAATCTGTTGAATTTGGAGCTGGTCTTGAAGGCTGTAAGCTTTTAGGTTCACAGTTTCACGATGCTATATACCTTAAGGGGAAGAAAATAGTCCGCAAAAGAAATAATGCGGGCGGTTTAGAGGGCGGTATGACCAACGGTGAGCCGCTTTTAGTAAGTTGTGCCATGAAGCCGATATCTACACTTATGAAACCTCTGGATTCAATAGATATTAAGAAGAAGAAACCCGCAAAGGCCACAGTTGAGCGCTCAGACATATGCGCTTTACCAGCAGCTTCAGTTGTTGGCGAGAATGTAACAGCATCTGTTATTGCCCAGGCAATATTGGAAAAGTTCGGTGGTGACTCGATAAAAGAGATTAAAAAGAGAATTTAATATTTTTTAGGAGAGAACCAATGAAGAATATAGTCCTGGTAGGTTTTATGGGGACAGGCAAGACCGAAGTAGGCAAGATTGTAGCGCAGCGGCTTCAGAGACAGAGGCTCTGCCTCGATGATATGATAGAGTGGAAGGTTGGTAAGCCCGTTGTCCGCATATTCAAAGAGGATGGCGAACCATATTTTAGAAAAATAGAGGCTGAGGTAGTAAGAGAAGCTTCAAAAGATAAGAATGTAGTTCTAGATGCGGGTGGAGGAGTTGTAATAGATGAGAATAATGTAAAATATCTTAAGGAGCATGGCATACTAATATGCCTTATGGCAAGGGCAGAGGTAATATATCAAAGGACTAAAGGCCATCTCCACAGGCCATTGCTAAATACACCAGACCCGGTTGCCAGCATTGATAAGCTAATGAAAGAGCGCGAAGAATATTATAACCGCGCTGACTATAAGATAGATACGTCAGATGTGCCACTTGAAGAAGTAGCTGATAAGGTTATAGAGATATATGAACACCATGAACCTGAAAACAGAACACACATGGTTCTCACTTAAATGAATAAACAGACTAAAGACCTTATCCTGCTTAATATGATGCAGGATATAGGTCACATAAGATTAAGAGCGCTTCTTGCAGAATTTAAGACTACTGAGTCTATCCTTAAAGCTCCTATAAAGAGCCTGCAACAGATAAAAGGCATTGGCCCAAATATAGCAGAGAGCATAAAGAAAGCTCCTTCAACACACGATATAGACAGGGAACTTTCACTTATCAAAAAGCATAATGTAAAGGTTGTAACCATATTTGATAAGGATTATCCTGAAGATCTTAAGAATACATATGACCCGCCTATAGTACTCTATACAAAAGGAGAGCTCAAAAACCCAGGTGCGCTTTCGATTGCGATTGTCGGCTCAAGAAGATGCACACAGTATGGCCTAAAGGCGGCCCAGCGTATAGCAAGGGAGCTCTCAGCGTACAAGATAACCATAGTCTCTGGCATGGCAAGAGGCATTGATACTGCAGCACATAAAGGCGCTATGGAGGCAAATGCCCAGACAATAGCTGTCCTGGGAAATGGCCTTGCCTCAATCTATCCACCTGAAAACAGAAAGCTAGCCTGTGAGATAATAAAGCATGGCATGCTGGTCTCTGAATTCTGCATGGAGATGCCTCCGCATAAACAGAACTTCCCAAGGCGCAATAGAGTAATAAGCGGCTTGTCAAAAGGGGTGGTAGTTGTTGAAGCTGCGGCTAAGAGCGGCGCATTGATCACTGCAGATTTTGCCCTTGATGAAGGCAGGGATGTATTTGCAGTACCCGGAGGTGCAGGATATGCAACATCACAGGGTACGAATAATCTTATAAGAGAAGGCGCAAAACTTGCAGAATCTGCATCAGATATTATTGAAGAACTGGGTATCAACTCTAAGGAGCTGGTAAAAGATCAGACAAGCGGTTTAAATTTTAATAATGAATGCGAAGAAGATGTATACAATCTACTCTCTGATGAACCTAAAGATATAGAATATCTTACAGAGGCAGCCTCTTCAAAACCTAAAAAGATGAGAGTTGCACTTCTTCAATTAGAGATAAAAGGCCTGGTCAAGCAACTACCAGGCAAACTGTACGTAAAAGCTTAAATATCAGCACTAAAGCATGGGGACACATCCCTCAGGTTCGATGTATCGAACGAATGGGATATGTCCCCAGGATAAGTACAAGGAGGAGACCATGAATAGAAGAATAATAGCACTTGGACTTGCCGCTATTATATCCGTAGTTTTCTTAGTGCCAGCATATGCGATAGAGAAGAAGTTTGACTATAGGACAACGGAAAAGATAAATAAGGCTGTAGAAAGGCTATCAGATAAGAAAGTTAGTGTACGGAGACAGGCGAAGAAAGATCTTATCAAATGGGGGGAGGCAGCTGTTGAGCCCCTTCTTGCTGTGGTAAAAGACTGGCGCGGAAAAGATGCTGATTTGAGAGTGCTATGCGTGGATACACTTGGTGAGATAAAGGATAAGAGGGCTGTGCCTGTTATTATATCTGTTCTTGAAGAGAAGAAGATGACCATGCGTTATAATGCTGCAAGGGCCCTGGGCAAGATAGGTGACAATAAGGCTACGCCCCCGTTAATAAAATTACTTAAAGATACAGAATGGGAGGTCCGTTTCTTTACAGCAGAGGCACTTGGCAAGATAGGTGACGACAGGGCAGCAAAGCCCCTTGCAAATGTGGCCTTAAGCGACTCCCAGGTAAAGGTGCGGCTTGTAGCTATACAGGCCCTGGACAACGTAGAAGGCAAGTCAGAATATAAGGCAGTAATCGGCGCATTATCGGACAATGATCCTGAAATCAGAAGCTATGCTGCTGAATTGTCAGCGAGCTGGAATATAGAGGATAGCCTTCCGATTATAACTGGTATGCTAAAAGATGATAGGGCAAATATCACCAGGGCCTCATGTGCCCATGCACTTGGTGTCTATAATAATATAGCTACAGTTCCTGCACTCATAGAGGCCTTAGGGGATGATTATAAGGATGTCAGGATATATGCGCTTGAATCGCTTAAAAAAATATCCGGCCAGAGTTACGGTTTTAATAAAGATAAATGGAACCATTGGTTCGAATTGAATAAAGCCAAATGAAATGAGGCCATAACTTACGGAGTGTAAACGAACGTAAGTTATGTGGCCGAATTTCATCCTGAGGATGCGACGGGTAGAAGCATCCGAAGGATCTCAATGTTGAGATTGCTTCGGCTTCGCCTCGCAATGACAATGACAAAAAAATCACTCGTAATAGTAGAATCACCTGCAAAGTGCAGGACACTGGCAAAGTTTTTAGGAAAAGATTATGAGGTGACCTCTTCTATGGGCCACCTGATAGATCTTCCATCCAGCAGTATGGGTGTTGATGTGGAGAAAGATTTTAAACCAGAGTATATCGTTATACCTGCCCGCAAAAAATTACTCCTTCAGCTTAAAAAACAATCTAAGGATAAATCGATAATATACCTGGCCACAGACCCTGACAGAGAGGGGGAGGCTATAAGCTGGCACCTTGCCCGTGAGCTTGTTAAGGGCGAAAAGCAAGCGTTCAGGGTAGAATTTCATGAGATTACAAAAGAGGCGATAGGCGCGGCCTTTAAACATCCGCGCTCTATTGATATGGATAAGGTAAATGCCCAGCAGGCAAGAAGGGTACTGGATAGAGTAGTCGGGTATAATCTATCCCCGCTATTATGGGAGAAAGTTGCCAGGGGCTTAAGCGCAGGAAGAGTGCAGTCAGTGGCGCTCAGGATTATTGTTGAACGAGAGGATGAGATAAATGCTTTCAAACCGCAGGATTACTGGGAGATAGAAGCAGAGCTTCAGAAAACCAAAGATATTAATAGGTTTATTGCAAAACTTATTGAGATAGATGGCAAAAAACCAAAGATAAAGACAAAGGATGAATCTGAAAAACTGCTGAATGAATTAAAAAAGAGAAATTATATTGTAGCTAATGTAAAAGAGCAGAAAAAGCTAAGAATGCCAGGCGCGCCCTACACCACAAGCACCATGCAGCAGGATGCGTTTAACAGGCTACGCTTTGCAGCTGGAAGGACTATGAGGCTTGCGCAGCAGCTCTATGAAGGTATAGAACTGGAAGACAAAGACCCTACCGGCCTTATAACCTATATGAGAACCGATTCTATAAATATCTCTAAGGAGGCAAAGGCTAAGGCAAAAGATTATATAGAGAAGAATTTTGGTGCAGACTATATTCCAGAACATCCGCATAAGTTCAAGAAGAAGAAGCAGAAGACCCAGGAAGCACACGAGGCTATAAGGCCGACATCTGTCTATATGACTCCTGAGTCGATTAAGCAGTATCTTACACCGGATCAGTTTAAACTGTATAACCTTATATGGAAAAGGTTCTTGCAGAGTGAGATGGCCCATGCTGTATTAAAGCAGAGGACCATAGATATAGACGCTGTTTCTAATGAAGCCAAAGACAAGAAATACCTCTTCCGCACATCAGGCAGTGAAGTAACCTTTGACGGATTCTTGAAGTTGAGTGATAAGGAAGAGGATAATGATAAGATCACTGCTCCCCAGCTTAGCATAGGCGACATACTGGACCTATTAAAGCTTATACCCTCACAGCATTTTACAAAACCGCCAGCACGTTTTTCAGACGCATCTTTGGTAAAAGAACTGGAGGATAAAGGGATAGGGCGCCCAAGTACCTATGCCCCGATAATATCTACGATTGTCCTGCGCCATTATGTAGATAGAAAAGCCGGATATTTTTATCCAACAGAGGTTGGCATGGTCGTAACAAAGCTTCTTATAGAACACTTCCCTGATGTAATGAATGTAGGCTTTACTGCTGAGATGGAGGATGAGCTTGATAAGGTTGAGGAAGGTGCAATGGATTGGATCCAGGTCTTAAAGAATTTCTATCAGCCATTTGCTAAGGACCTTTCACAGGCCAAATTGAATATGAAAGACCTTAAGAAAGAGACTACCTCCTCTGAATATAAGTGTGAATTATGCGGCAAGCCTATGATATTCCGTTGGTCAAGGAGAGGTACGTTTCTGGGGTGTTCCGGATTTCCCAAGTGCAAAAACTCCAAACCTGCCAAGAAAAACAAAGATGGCAAGATGGAGCTGGTTGAGGTCGAGACAGTAGATCAGGCGTGTGAAAAATGTAAAAAACCTATGATGGTAAAGCATTATAGGTACGGCAAATTCCTGGCATGTTCCGGTTACCCCCAGTGTAAGAATACAAAACCCTTTCCCACAGGCGTTAAGTGCCCGCAGCCTGACTGCGATGGTGAACTCGTTGAAAGATCTTCGAGGCGCGGGCCATTCTACGGCTGCTCAAAATATCCAGACTGCAAACATACAAGCAGAAAATTACCGGATACAAAATAAATGGAAAGATATGTTAATAAGTTTATAAGGTATCTTGAGATAGAACGGGAGGCATCAAAACACACAATAACAAACTACAGAAAAGACCTTAAGACCTTCGAACACTTTTTAGGGGAAAAAACGATAGAGAAGGTGGATTATATACTTATACGCCAATTTCTGGCCCATCTTAAGGAAAAGAACTTATCGCGTGCCTCTATTGCAAGGACTCTCTCCTGCCTCAGAAGCTTCTTTAAATTTTTAGTCCGTGAGGCATTGGTTGAGAATAACCCATTAGCAGGTGTATCAACCCCTAAGAGGGATAAGAAGCTCCCTGTCTTTATGCAGGAGGATGAAGTTGCAAAATTGCTTGAAGCGCCTTCTGATGATATTTCCGGCTTAAGAGATAAGGCAATACTTGAGACATTATATAGCACAGGGATGAGGGTCTCTGAGCTTGTAAATATGGATATTGATAAATGTGATTTTATAGGTTGGTTAATAAAGGTATATGTCAAGTGTAAAAAGGAGAGGTTTACTCATGCATGTGAAAAGGCCCTTAG